>JAOUQA010000168.1 GCA_029879605.1 Gammaproteobacteria bacterium | reverse complement strand
GCTGCGCTTGCTGCCCAGGCACCATTTTTATCATAGGGTTTTTGCTGGTGTTTCTGAATCCAGCTATCCATCAGCATATTGCCTGGTCCCGTATCAAAACCAAAACACGGGTTATCAGCCTGAGATGGCAGGCAGGTAATATTGGCTATGCCACCAATGTTTAACACGGCTCTATTTTCATCTGCAGATCTAAAAAATGCATTATGAAAAGCGGGTGCCAGCGGTGCTCCCTGGCCGCCAGCAGCCATATCCTTCCGGCGAAAGTCAGCAATAGTCGTAATACCGGTTTTATAGGCAATACGATTGGCATCTGCAATTTGCAGGCTGAATGGATAATGAAGATCCGGTTTATGTCTTACAGTTTGTCCATGTGATCCAATGGCTTTTATGTCACTGGCATGTTTACCGCTTTGTTTTAATAACTCAATAACAGCCTCGGCAAAAAGATCGCCCAGTTCTGCATCGGCTTCACCGAGGGTATCAAGACTGGTGCCTGGTTGATCCAGGCAAAGCACTAGAAGTTTTTCTCTAAGAGCCTGTGGAAGCGAGTGTGAATGATGGCTTATAAGCTTGACAGTATGTTGCCCGCATTCAACGAGAGCAGCATCGATACCATCCATGCTGGTACCTGACATCAGGCCAATATAGAGCTCTGACATAATTAGTTAGTATCATTTAATGCAATATTATTGCGGGATAGTACATTCAGCTGAACAAGATAAGGACTGGTTGTCAGTTCAAAATTATCTCTGTGTCTTTCAGGAATTGGTTTTGTACTGGGGAATCTGACAGTCAGTGGATTTCGATGTACACCGTTTACACGGAATTCGTAATGCAGATGAGGTCCCGAGGCAAGCCCGGTTGAGCCGACATAACCTATGACCTGTCCCTGTCTTACGCGGCTGCCATTACGGATTTTTCTGTCAAAATTTGAGAGATGTGCATACAGGGTGCTATAGCGACTGCCGTGTTTTATGATAACGACTTTGCCATAACCACCTTTGCGGCCTTTGAAAATGATTTTGCCATCACCCGATGCTTTAATAGGTGTGCCTCTGGCTGCTGCATAATCAACGCCCTTATGAGATCTGAATTTATGTAACAGAGGGTGATAACGTTTTGTTGTGAATCGCGAACTGATACGGCTAAAGTTAACCGGGCTGCGTAAAAATGCTTTACGTAAGCTGAGTCCGTCTGGAGAATAATATCCTGCCCTGTTTGTTGTCGGGTCAACATAGCGTAGAGCTCTATGTGAACGTCCATCATTGATGAATTCGGCAGCAAGAATATTACCGTCTTTAATTTTTTCGCCATCTTTAAATAATTCTTCATAAATCAGTGTGAACTGATCTCCATGGCGAATATCCAGTGCAAAATCGATATCCCAGCCAAAGATTGCTGCCAGCTCCATGGTCAGGTTATTGGATAAGCCGGCTTCCTGAGAGGCCATAAATAGAGAGGAATCAATAATGCCTGAGGCATATGCAATGCGAGTTTCAATCTCGTGGGTGAGTGTTGTCGCTGTCAGGCCTTCTGGTTGGCGTATAACTCTTAAGTACTGTTCTTCATTAATTTCGTAATGTAACGCCAGTAGCTGGCCATCTTCCGTGATATCAACTTTGATTTCATCACCGGGATGGAGACGTGCCAGGCATTGTGTATCCTGGCCCAGACGCATGAGCTCGTGTAGCTGATCAGCCTTGATTTTGGCCTTATTGAATAATACAGCGAGACTATAACCTGGTTTAACAGTGAGTGTTTGCCATTCCCGCTCAAGTGAGTATTCATTTCTTTCACTTTCACTCTGTTCGATTGAAGTGTTAATTCTAGGACTGGGCAGGTCTAGCTTAAGCCTGTTTAATTCGGTTGTATCAGGTTTTTGTTGCTGTGCACTATTCTGTGAGATTATCGGTTTAATATCGGGTTGATCATGTAAAGTCGTTGTATTAGCAATAACAACGCCCAGAACAGCGCAGCCAATACCGAATACGAGGCCACGTAATGCCGGATGTCTCTTAGGTTGGGGCGACTTTCGAAAGTCTTTGTTTATATATCTATTGTAATTCACGGATATTTCTAGCTTTTTTATTTAAAATAGCTCGGAATTCTAACTTTTTCAATGTTTAATTGCTACAGATTGATTTTTAGATATTACACCAGCACCATTTATAAGGGTTAGTTTAGTATTTCTATCCTCTGAAATCTGGTTAATGTGCTCAATTACAGTGGCTGCTTCCATGTCATTTAATGGTACTGGTTGAAACAGAACTTCCTGGTTGAGTACATTTACTGGATGCAGTACCAGTTGTTTTGTCTTGCCTGATTCAAGGTAAAACGTAGCTATGCCACCGACAGCGGCACTTTTGCTAAATGAGCCGAAGGTGTAGTTACCCAGGCTGTATAGAATAATACCGTGTTTATATTCTTCGACGGCCTGCAGAATATGAGGGTGGTGTCCCAGGATAATGGATGCGCCTTCATCAATGGCCGCATAGGCAAGCCTGGGTTGATAATCACGCAGTTTGGTGGTTTTTTCTCGGCCCCAGTGAAAAGAGACAACCACGGTATCTGCTAGTGCCTTGTTTTTCCTGACGTCTTCTCTTACCTGGGCTTCATGTCCAAATGCCGTACCAGGGCTAGTGCTCGTTGCCCAGAATTCTTCGGGGAAGGTCAATGAATAGGCCAGAAAGGCTATTTTTTGACCTTTTAATTCAACTATTCGTGCGCTTCGTGCCTGTTTCAGGTTCATCCCGGCCCCAACATATTGTAGATTGTGTTCTTCCAGCGCTTGAATGGTGTCAGTAAGGCCCTTGATGCCATAATCAATAATATGATTATTGGCCAGGTTCATAATGGTAAAGCCGGCTTTTTTTAGCGCGGGGGTGACTTTACTGGCGGGTGTTTTAAACAGGTATGTTTTATCTTTAGAAAATGGCTTTTTGTTATCTGTTAATGGCCCTTCGAGGTTGCCAATGACAATATCAGAGTCCTGCAGTAAATGACGGGTTTTTTCGAAAGGGTAGTCATAACCGTGTTCTTCAAGATATGGTCGAGCTGTTCCGCCAAGCATGATATCGCCAACAGCGGTTATTTTGATGATATTAGATTGTTTGGTGTTTGACGTATCTGGTGTGTCTGTGTCTGTGTGTGATGTGGTTGTGGTTGTAGTCGCACAGGCAGATAGTAGTAACAAGCTCAGTGTTAGTAAGATGTATTTGGGAGAAAATATTGCCATAAGGTGTTTGCTCTTGTATAACGCCCAGCCTGGTAAGTGAGCTTTTTTATATCATGCCCTGTATTGGGGTGCTTAATTGGAGTCGTCTATGTCGTCGGTGGATGAAGCTCTAAGTATCATTAAACGTGGTACTGAAGAGATTTTAGTTGAAGAAGAACTAATTGAGAAACTGAAAACGGGTAAATCTTTGCGAATTAAAGCAGGTTTTGACCCAACAGCCCCCGATTTACATCTGGGTCATACAGTTTTGCTGAATAAATTGCGCCAGTTTCAGGAATTAGGGCATGAAGTTATTTTCCTGATTGGTGATTTCACCGGCATGATAGGTGACCCTACTGGTAAAAGTGCGACTCGTCCTCCGCTTACCAGGGACCAGGTTATTGAAAATGCCAAAAGTTATGAAGAGCAGATTTTCAAAATACTGGATCCGGAAAAAACCCTGGTAATGTTTAATTCCAGCTGGATGGGCAATATGGATGCGGCTGATTTAATTAAGCTGGCGTCCAGCCTGACAGTGGCACGTATGCTGGAACGTGATGATTTTAGCAAACGCTATAGTGGGAACCAGCCGATTGCGATTCATGAATTTCTTTACCCATTGATTCAGGGTTACGATTCTGTAGAACTCAGGGCAGATGTTGAGCTGGGTGGCACGGATCAGAAATTTAACCTGTTGATGGGGCGTGAATTACAGAAACAGCATGGTCAGTCACCACAAACAGTTTTAATGATGCCTATTCTGGAAGGACTGGATGGCGTGCAGAAAATGTCCAAGTCGCTCAATAACTATATAGGTGTTCATGAATCCGCGGATGAAATGTTTGGCAAAATTATGTCGATTTCAGATGAATTGATGTGGCGTTATTTTGAGCTGTTAAGTTTCAGGCCTATGGCAGAAATCGAAGACCTGAGATTGAAAATGGAGCAGGGTGTTAATCCCAGGGATATTAAATTCAAACTGGCTGAAGAGATTATTGAGCGCTTTCATGATAAGGCTGCTGCCGAGAAAGCGAGAGAAAGTTTTATTGCCCGTTTCCAGAAAGGTGCCATGCCGGATGAAATGCCAGACGTGGAATTGCAGTCTGAAAATGGCGAGTTGCCAATTGCAAACCTGTTGAAGATGGCTGATTTAACCGGTAGTACATCAGATGCCATGCGCATGATTCAGCAGGGTGCTGTGAAAATCGATGGTGAGAAAGTGGATGATAAAAGTCTGAAAATACAGGCCGGTAGCTGCCATGTGTACCAGGTTGGCAAGCGTAAATTTGCCAAAGTTACGGTTAGCTGATTTTTAGATGTCTGAATAAGAGAAGTAATATTAAAAAAAGTTAAAATACCTCTTGAGCTTTACAGAGAAGACTATATAATTGCGCGCCTCTTAAGGGATAAAGAGTGCCGGAACAAGGGATTTGCATCATTCATCTGGGTGGTTGCATTATATCTGGCTCGCTTCGAGCGATGTTATTTAACAAGAAGATTAGATAATTTGTGTGGGTGCTTATGTTGATGAGCACGAAGACAATGTATAACAGGGTGCTATTTATAGCGTCTGCCCTGGTACTTGTCTGACAAATTAACACGTTAATTTATCAGTAAAGAGTATGAACAGAACTTTAGTTATTGAACTGAAGAGTTTGATCATGGCTCAGATTGAACGCTGGCGGCATGCTTAACACATGCAAGTCGAACGGTAACGACGGAAGCTTGCTTCCGGGCGACGAGTGGCGGACGGGTGAGTAACGCGTGGGAATCTGCCTATTAGTGGGGGATAACTACCGGAAACGGTAGCTAATACCGCATGTGGTCTACGGACTAAAGCAGGGGATCTTCGGACCTTGTGCTAATAGATGAGCCCGCGTTAGATTAGCTAGTTGGTGGGGTAAAGGCCTACCAAGGCGACGATCTATAGCTGGTCTGAGAGGACGATCAGCCACACTGGGACTGAGACACGGCCCAGACTCCTACGGGAGGCAGCAGTGGGGAATATTGGACAATGGGCGCAAGCCTGATCCAGCAATGCCGCGTGTGTGAAGAAGGCCTGCGGGTTGTAAAGCACTTTCAATTGTGAAGAAGGGGTGTCGGTTAATACCCGGCATCATTGACGTTAACTTTAGAAGAAGCACCGGCTAACTCCGTGCCAGCAGCCGCGGTAATACGGAGGGTGCGAGCGTTAATCGGAATTACTGGGCGTAAAGCGTGCGTAGGCGGATTGTTAAGTCAGATGT
>JAOUQA010000167.1 GCA_029879605.1 Gammaproteobacteria bacterium | reverse complement strand
GAACAGCTTACCAATGGCTTCGACTGTATGTTTATCAAAATCTTTTTCACCGGTTTCATTTTCATATTCAATCAGAATATCCTGCGCACCTTTTATCAGGTTAAGCAGAAACAGAACAATAATCAGAATGACGCCAATATCACGTACCGGGTCAATAATAGAAAAAATTGCCGCCTCACTTTGTTGCTGCACAATTTCTGCTGCCAGTGTCAAACCCAGCAACCAGATAATATAAGTAAGAGGACGCTTAAGAGAAACAATAATCAGGTCATCCCAACGAGTTTTAGTTTTAGCGACTCGTTGATGTATTTTATTAACGACATGCTTCTGGAAAAAATCAAACACCAGCGAACCTAGCACAACAATAAATACCTGGGTCACCCAGGCATAATGCCCAGTAAATATATTTAAATTATTAACCAGTTCGTCGAAGTTCATTTTTTAACTCAATAGCAAAAATAATCAGACATCCATTTCAAGCCAGGGACTCTGATCAATTTTATCAATTATTTCGACCAGCTGTCGCCATTCAGCCGAAGCCTGTAACTGCTGTCTCTCTACCTGATGCCTGCCATGCATTCTAATTAATCGAGCCTGTGATGCCGGGTTTGAATAATCTTCCAGGCTTTCGAGCACCTGGCCTGCTGCATCAGGATGATTACACACCAGTACCATATCACAACCCGCATCAAGTGCGGCTTGAGCCCGATCAGCATAATTGCCAACAACACCAGCAGCCTCCATGGACAGGTCATCACTGAAGATAACACCCTGAAAGCCGAGTTGCTTGCGCAGAATATCACGTATCCAGATTGATGAATAACCCGCTGGTTTATCATCGACCTGCGGATAAACCACGTGCGCAGGCATTATGGCAGCCAGCCCGGAATGAATCATCTGCTCAAAGGGTCGTACATCCTCCATCATAATTTCATTCAGAGGTCGATGATCAACGGGGTGCGCCACATGGGAGTCCTCCTTAATCGAGCCATGGCCAGGAAAATGTTTCCCGGTTGCCGCCATACCAGCTTCATTCATTCCACGCATAAAAGCACTGGCCAGCTCCGCTACTCGATCAGGACTGGAATGAAATGCCCGATCACCGATAACACCACTAATACCAAGTCCCAGGTCCAGCACGGGCGCAAAACTCATGTCGATACCTACAGCTCGACACTCGATGGCCATTAACCAGCCAAACCGTTCCGCCAGGTAACGTGCCTGTTTCGGATTCGTTTTGTAAATTTCCCCATAAAGTGCCGCCGGAGGAATACGGGTAAAGCCTTCACGAAAACGTTGTACTCGCCCACCTTCATGATCAACTGCTACTATTAAATGAGGTGATCTCAGGGCATGGATTTCAGTTACCAGTTCGGTAAGCTGCTCAGGGGATTCATAATTTCGGGTAAACAGAATAACGCCCCCGGTCTGGGGATGCTGCATCATTTCTTTTTCTTCTGGCGTAATACCAGTACCCACCAGGTCAAGCATGACAGGGCCTAGTGACATCTTTATTCCTTCAGCTATAGGTTTTTAAACAATTGATACCGCAAAATGCCAGCACTGTTTTTAAATGACGATCAAACCCGGTAAATTCATGACTGCCCCCTTCTTCAACAATAGAGGGCACAGCTGAATATTTTTCAATCGCCTGATTATAGTCCAGCACGTCATCACCAGTCTGTAACATTAACAAATAACGGTCTGGTTTGGTAATGGATTCCACATCAAGATCATGTAACTGCTGTATATGTTCTTCAGTTAACTCATAACTTTCCTGGGTGTAGAAATTTGTATTTTCTCCCAGGTTATCCAGCAATAACTCATAAGGCCTGACGGCAGGATTAATTAATACCGCCCTGGTATCATGCTTTTCTGCCAGCCAGGTTGCATAAAAGCCTCCCAGTGAACTACCAATTAAACTCAGTGGACAATTAGCCCCAAAACGATTAGTCAGACGTGGATTACGAATCAGTGCTTCCAGTTGTGAAATGGCTTTCTCAGGAATGGCTGAAAGCTCAGGAATAAGGAGACGCTGCTCCATACCAATGGACGACATATAGCGCTGCAACAACTTGGCCTTAAAGGAAGCTGGAGAACTATTAAACCCATGGATATAAATCAACATACAATCATTATTTAAATTTCACCATTAACAAATGATTATAAGTGATTATTTCAATTTTGTTTATTAACCTGAATCAATACAACCACATGGACAGCAATGCCTTCTTCCCGACCCGAGAATCCCAGCTTCTCAGTTGTGGTTGCCTTAATATTAAGCCTGGATATATTCACTGCAAGATCTTCAGCAATATTGGCCCTCATTGGCTCAATATGTGGCAGAAGTTTTGGAGCCTGGGCAATAATAGTAGCATCCATATTTACCACGGTGTAACCCTGCTCTACAACATGAGCCATGACCTGTTTGAGCAAATCACGACTGCTGGCATTTTTATACTGGGCATCGGTGTCAGGAAAATGTCGACCAATATCGCCCAGGGCCAGCGCACCCAGCAAAGCATCACATAAGGCATGCAATAAAACATCACCATCAGAATGTGCTTTAAACGAACGGTTATGGGGTATACGAACACCTCCCAGGATTATGCTGTTCCCTTCCTCGAAAGCATGAACATCATAACCATGACCAATGCGTATATCAGTCATTCAACTGTTCCCTGAGATACAAGTTTGCCAGTATTAAATCAAATGGGCGGGTGATTTTTATATTATCTTCATGCCCTTCGACCAGTAATGGCGTATAACCATCCAGCTCCATGGCAGATGCATCATCGGTAACATGCAGTCCTTTTTGATGTGCATTATCCAGTGCACTTATTAACAGGGGTAATTTAAACATCTGTGGAGTCAAGGCATGCCAGAGACCTGTTCGATCGACCGTGGTCTGCACGCGGTTATTTTCCTGCTGACGTTTCATCGTGTCACGTACTGGTATCGCCAGCAAACCACCGTGATCATCAAAACTTGCAGATTCAATCAGTTTAGTAATATCTTCTGCTCGCACACAGGGACGAGCCGCGTCATGTACCAGCACCCAGGTTTGTTCAGTTTCTTCTGTCGAAATAGATTTTTTCAGGGCAACAAGAGCATTCATCACCGAATCATAACGCTCAGCACCACCAGTGCAGGTAATCACCGGCTTGTTATGACTGAAATTAATATCTGCCCAGTAAGTATCATGTTCATCAAGTGACACGACTACACCGCTGATATCAGGATGATCCAGTAAACGCTGCAGGCAATGCTCCATGACGGTTTTATTTTGCAGTTCAAGATACTGTTTTGGCCTGTCAGCCGCCATTCGCTTACCGACACCTGCAGCAGGTATAACTGCCCAGAAGGATTTTTGACTATTCATTCTACTGATTCTTTTTCGGGGGGAGCAATAAACTGATAAAAGACTTCATCCTTGCCAATCATACCCAGTTCACTCCTGGCTCGTTCTTCAATTGACTCAAGTCCCTGTTTAAGATCATTTACCTCGGCCTCAAGGCTGTCATTTCGCTCTTCAAGTTCCAGTTTATTCTGTTTGGCAATGGCAACTTCTTCCTGCAAATGCAGGACTTCAGGTATACCTCCATCACCCACCCACAACCTGAACTGCAACAGCAGTAACAGGCCTACAAGTGAAGCGAAAAACCATTTCACGTTTTAGCTAAGGTGTTTAAAAGCATTAACGCCTGCATAAATCGCTTTATCGCACAGGCATTCTTCAATGCGCAACAACTGGTTATATTTCGCCATGCGATCTGAACGAGATAAAGAACCGGTTTTTATCTGCCCGGTTTTCATCGCCACACACAGATCAGCAATGGTATTGTCTTCTGTCTCACCTGAACGATGAGATACTACGGCAGTATAATCAGCATCGTGAGCCATCTTAATCGCATCAAGTGTTTCAGACAGGGTACCTATCTGATTTAATTTGATAAGAATTGAATTGGCAATATTTTTATCAATACCTTCTTTAAAAATTTTGGTATTAGTTACAAACAGGTCATCACCAACCAGTTGCACTCTATTACCCAGTTTTTCAGTTAATATTGCCCAGCCATCCCAGTCACCTTCATCAAGACCATCTTCAATCGTGATAATGGGATACTTATCTACCCAGCCAGCCAGGTAATCAACAAATTCTTCTGAACTGAATGATCGACCTTCTGACTCCAGTACATATTTACCATCTTTATAAAACTCGGAACTAGCCACATCCAGACCCAGGTAAATATCTTTACCCGCTTTAAAACCTGCCTTCTCAATAGCCTCAAGAATTACTTCGATGGCTTCTTCGTTCGATGATAAATCCGGGGCAAAACCACCTTCATCACCAACAGCCGTATTCATTCCACGATCACTCAGTACACCTTTTAAGGTGTGAAAAACTTCTGCACCATAACGTAATGCTTCTTTAAAGCTGGGCGCACCCACGGGTAAAATCATAAACTCCTGCAGGTCTACGCTGTTCTCAGCATGCTCGCCACCATTGATGATATTCATCATCGGTACAGGCAGGATGAAATCATCATCACCAAGGTATTGAAATAATACCTTGTCTTCATAATGTGCTGCTGCATGAGCTGCCGCCAGTGAAACGGCCAGTAATGCATTAGCACCCAGGCGAGCTTTGTTTTCAGTACCATCAAGATCAATCATGGTTCTATCTATGACCAGTTGATCACGGCAATCCATCCCCATCAGGGCTTTTCGAATCTCACCATTAATATTGGCCACAGCTTTAGTAACACCTTTACCCAGGTAGCGACTCTTATCACCGTCTCGCAGTTCAATCGCTTCACGGGTTCCCGTTGATGCGCCAGATGGCACAGCTGCCCGTCCTCGTATTCCAGACTCCAGAATAACGTCTGCTTCAACCGTTGGATTACCTCGTGAATCTAGAATTTCACGACCAATAATTTCAATTATTTTTGGCATTATTTCCTCAGTATTTTCAATAACTTATTTAACAGTATTCAAGTAAATAACAAAGCAGTAAGCTGCTTAATTATAAATTCATTTCTTCAAACGGCTGCTGTTTGACCAGCTCATCAAGCTGTTTCAGGGTAGCCAGTAATGTTGCCATTTTGCCCAGCGGCCAGGCATTCGGACCATCACTCAGGGCACGGGCAGGATCTGGATGGGTTTCCATGAACAGACCTGAAATACCTGCTGCAACTGCTGCCCTGGCCAGTACCGGCACATGCTCTCTCTGACCACCTGACGAAGTACCCTGTCCTCCGGGTAATTGCACCGAATGGGTTGCATCAAATACCACGGGGCAACCCGTATCACGCATTACAGCCAGGGCTCGCATATCGGAGACCAGGTTGTTATAACCAAATGACACACCTCGGTCACAGACCATGATTTGCTGATTACCCGTGGAGCGCGCCTTATCGACAACATTTTTCATGTCCCAGGGCGCCATGAACTGACCTTTTTTTATATTA
>JAOUQA010000166.1 GCA_029879605.1 Gammaproteobacteria bacterium | reverse complement strand
CATCTCGCCATCCTGCTCTGCCAGACTGAAGCCTGTCTTATGGCGGCCCAGAGTCGATAGATAAGTGCTGGTAAGCATAGAGCTCAGCCAGCTGGGTCGGTAAGACGAATGAATGTGCAGCATTGTGCCTTCAGCGACCGGCATTGCGTCCAGCTCAATTAAATAGTCATGGGTGTCCATTGGGCCATCGTCGGCATGCAGACGCAGGGATAGCTGTGAATCATCCTGCTTGATAACTTCAAACTGATAGGTCATTGCATAACTATCAGCAGGTGTTTCATAGATTTTTCGTCCGCTATAGACAGTCAGTAAGTCATGACTGCCCTGGTTTTTCAGGGTACAGGCCTTGATATTAAAATGCAGAGGCAATACCTGACACCAGTTTCCTGCCTGGGCCAGAGCACTAACCACAACATCAAACGGCACTGCCAACAGGCTATTTACTTCAGCACTCAGTAGATCATCCTGTTCAGAAGAGGTAAGGCTGATACGGCTATCTGGTAGCATAGTAACCAGTCCATTCTTCAGATTCTGGTAATGCTCTACAAGCGATGTTTCAGCCCTGGCCGAGGTAGCCAGAAGCAGGGCAAACAAGGCCATGCCGTGTCGGCGAAGTGTTGAATATAGATTCGAGAGAAGCGGCAAGGTGTAGTCCCATAAGCAGTACTGGTTACTTATTTGAGTAATAGTGTCTGAACAAGTTCAAAGCAGGCGTGAATCTAGTCCCCGTTTATGGCGTTCTTGCCCTGACATAAGGAAACTGACCCAGGTATTCGCGTTGCCACCATTGGCCAGTGTGTTCGTGCTCTTCAGGGGTAGTAAAACGGTACTTGAAGGCCTGTACCCGCAGGTATATGGGGGGCTGATGTGGAAAAGGATTGTAATCGAGCAAGTTGAGTACATCTGCGGAACCCTGTTTCAGGCGCAGTAGAAACCGGTTAAACCAGTACAGCATCTCGGGGTGTTTGGGAGGAACGAACCAGATCATCCAGTCAAGCCTTGGCTGGTGGGGTACGATGAATTTGGGCATGGCATTGAGAGAACCGGGTTTGTATTTGAAGCCATAGCTTTTCCATACGATGCCATCATAAGAGCCCTCTATTTGCAGTTCATGGCGCTCAGTTTGCATGGTTGGGAAAATATGAAATATATGACCCAGCCCCCATGAGCGAAGTACCGATGATGATCTGGATAAGTATTCAGGCATGCTATTGTTTGAAACCATGCCGATAAAGACGGATGTGCTACTAACAAGAATGAGAAAGGAAAAAATGGGCAGTAGGAGATTACAGCTCGGTTTGGAGTGATCGGCAGCAAGATGATCACCAGTAAATATAAATGAGTATAACCAACGAGGTACGATTTTTTTCAGTAGCGCATCATCGAGTAAAAACAGGCACAAAAGAATGGTTAGCAGATTTATCCAGTTGTGGTTACTGGTGGCAATAATGAGCAGTTGTACAAGAATAGTGACGGAGGCCGCAAACAGGCGGAACTTTCGGGGCAGAAAAATAAAAAAAGGTACGATTAATTCAGAAAAGAAAACCAATAGTATGCCAGCCTGAAGCATCCATTCAGGTAACTGGTGAAAATACCATGCACCAATATGTGGGAGTGGTTGGGTTTCAAAATAATAATGGAGTGTTGTTAAATTTGACCAGGAAGGATCACCACTGGCGAGTTTTGAAACACCTGACATAAAACGTAGACGAAACAACAACCAGTGGAACATGAACAATAGTAGTGGGCCGGGGCCACGGGTAAGAAAAATAGACAGGAAGCCAGCTTCCAGCAACAGGGTGTCCCACTGAAAGGTAAGAAACGTCTGGCCTGCATGGTATAGCGACAAATACAGCAAAAATAAAACAACCAGCGACATGCGTGGTTTGATGCCTGCAAATAGCAGTAAGGAAATAACGCAACCTGATGATGCAATAGACAGTAAAGCAGTATTGCTGGCATCAAACCAGAATAGCGTGGGAATCATCAGCCAGGCTGTCCTCCCCTGTTGCTGATAGACATGGTTTAAATAGTCAGAGATTGGCAAGATGCCATCAGTACCCACTAGCCCGGTGATCTGTACGGTGAGTGAATAAAAGGCGGCGAAATAAACGAGCGCCAGCAGTTTTATAAAAATGGCGCTAGCAAGGTGATAGCCAGTTATATCATCGGCTAGATTGGTAAAGTCTATTGCTTTTGCGAACAAGGCTAGCGATCCTCGCTATGGCTGGTCAAATAAAATTTTCCGGATAATGATCAGTTTCAACAAGTGTAGCTCATACTGGCACACCTGATATAAACAAGAGCTAATAACCAGATATTAACTAAACTACCAGTTCCAGAACAGGTGGATCAGAGGGTGGAGTACTCTGACGAGCCAGGTAATCGAGAATCAGTGAACTGGAATCGATACCCATGGACATGACCCCCTGATTACCAAACAGGCGGTTGAACTCCAGCAGGTAACAGTGGTTACCTACCATGGCAATATCAAACCCTGCGTGATTGATGCCGGTTTGATGAGCGATATATTCAACCAGCTGGCGCGCCTCCTCGGGAATGGGTCCGTGGATAACCTGCCCACCCTGTGAGACGTTGTTGTGAAAACCCTCGCCACTGCGCCAGTAGCCGCCAACCACCTGGTCACCAATGAGCACTACCCGCATATCGCGGTCGATGGGTAGAAACTCCTGTATATAGAGCACATCATTCTGTTGGTAGTAGTGTGAAAAGTCACTATGCGATTCGATAAGGAATACACCATAACCCATCGAGTTTTTTGGCTCCTTGGCGACAAAGGGGAAAGTAAACTGTTCCAGTATCTGCTCCCTTGAGGCGGGTGTATTGGGCAGAATAAGGGTCAGTGGTGTATTTGCTGGACACAACAGTTCAAATAATCGGGTCTGTTCGATCTTGTTATGACCGAGGTGGTAGCTAGCCATACTGGGAAAAATGCGGACACTCAGGCCATAGCTGAGGGCGTTCACCTGCCAGTATTCAGGAAACAGCGCCCAGTCAATTTGTGAAGATAAATAGTCCCGCTCCCGGAACATAAGTTCAGGTTTAAGATAACGGACACCAGGCATGCCCAGGGTACGCAACGCATCGAAAGACACGAGACGCATATAGATTAGTTGTACTCCTCACCACCACAGACAGGGTGGCGAATTTATAATCCGGAAAATAGATTTTGGCAATTAAAATAAAGAGATAGAACAGGAGAATTAAATAGGCGTATGTTGATGACAGGCAGTAGCTAGAGAGGCAAAACTAGGGTAAAAAGCATACAGAAGAAGCTAAGTAGATGGGTATTTCAATCAATATAATCCGGAGAATCGAATGAACAACAACCTGATGATACTGCCTGCGAGTAAGCACACTGGTATTCGGCTTATTCGAATACCTGAAGACATAGAAGAACATGAGGCCTACCGTTACGTAACCGGTTTAATCGCAAAAGTCGAAGAGGGAGCAGAGTATAACTGGGATGATATCCTGGATTTGTTGGAAGAAAGAGGTTTTGAAGCCGTTGAATTTGTGCTGGGGCCTTCTTTAGATTAGCGCCTGGATGTTGCTTAGTTACATAAGGCAACAGTTGTATTGGTGAAAAGCTGTTCCAGCTCATCGGCTGGAAGGGGTCGGCTATAATAATAGCCCTGTACCTCATCACAGCCATACTGCTTTAAAAAAGTTAGCTGTTCTTTTGTCTCAACTCCTTCAGCAAGGACTTTTAGCTTCATGCAGTGACCAAGGGCAATTATAGAATGTATCATGTCGGCATCATTTTTGTCGGTAGTTATATCGCTGACAAAGCTTCTGTCAATTTTAAGCCTGTTGATAGGAAAACGTTTAAGGTAACTTAATGATGAATATCCTGTACCAAAATCATCAATCGAAAGCTCAACACCCATTGAGTGTAAACAATTTAAAGTATCAATAGTAATATCTGTATCACGCATAATAACGCTTTCAGTCATTTCCAGATCGAGCCTGTCAGCATCCAGATGGTTGTTATCAAGGGCATTTTTGATAACATGGGTTAAACCCGGTTTCCAGAATTGTCGAGCCGATAAATTAATTGCCATGCGTAATGATGGGTGTGCAGATTTTCCCCATAAATTTAATTGCCGGCACGCTGTCTCAATTATCCACTCGCCAATAGGCACTATAAGTCCGGTTTCTTCTGCAACAGATATAAATTTATCAGGATAGACCAGGCCTAGCTCAGGATGCAGCCACCGTATCAATGCTTCAACAGCAATCATTTTTCCGGTTTTTAATGAATATTGCGGCTGGTAGTGCAAAATAAGCTCATTGTTATTTAGGGCATGTCGCAGATACGTTTCCTGGCTCATGCGTTCAAAAGCTTTATTAGTCAGATCAACGGTATAGTACTGGAAATTATTGCGGCCTTCGGCCTTGGCCCTGTACATTGCGGCATCGGCATTTCTGAGCAGGGAATCTACATTGTTGCCGTGGTCGGGATACAGTGCAATACCAACACTGGCACTAATAAAAACTTCATGACCACTGATATTAAATGATGATGAAAACAGTGAGAGAAGATTTTTTGCAAAATTGGTTGCATCAACCCTGTTATTTATTGATCCTAAAATCAGAACAAATTCATCACCACCAAGACGGGCAATAGTATCTTCATCACGTATATATTGACTAATGCGCTCAGTGACTTTTCGAAGTAATTCATCGCCCAGGATATGCCCTAGCGAATCGTTGATTGTCTTGAACATATCTAGATCAATAAACATTACTACTACCATATGGTTCTGGCGCCTTGCCAACTGTAATTCGTGCTCCAGGCGGGCATTGCAGAGTAAGCGATTTGGCAGCCCTGTTAATGGATCATGATGAGCCAGGTGCTTAAGTTTATGCTCTGTATCTTTAATGCTGCTTATATCAGTAATGACACCAACATACTGAATTACATTGCCCTGTTCATCTTTAAAACTATTTATGCTTAATAATTCGGTATAGCGCTCGCCATTCTTGCGACGATTTAGAACTTCACCGCGCCAGCAGCCGGTAGTATTTATTGACTGCCACATATTTTTATAAAATTCCTTATCATGGCTGCGCGATTGCAACATGGATGGGTTCTGGCCGATAACTTCATTTTCACTGTAACCTGTGATGTTTGTAAATGCATTGTTAACGCTAACAATACGCGCATTTGCATCAGTGATAATGACGCCCTCCGAAGTATTGTCAAAAACAATTTGTGCCTGGTTGAGGCATTGTTGTTTACGAGCAATTTCTTGGATCATGCGATTAAAACCTTTTACCATGTTACTAAGCTCGCTAAATGGCGATGTAATAGTTGAAGGCTTAAAGTCCTGATTGCCAATGCGTTCAAAATCATTTGATATAAGCTTAATTGCCCTAACCACACGATTGACTAGCAGCATGCCTAAACCAAGAAAAAAAATTATCAGCAAAGAGGCAGTTGTAATCATATTTATAGTCTGCTT
>JAOUQA010000165.1 GCA_029879605.1 Gammaproteobacteria bacterium | reverse complement strand
TTGAAAACTGCTATCAATGATTTAGCCAGTCAACAGCTAAAGTTTAAGTAGGCGGTAAATGAGTCATATATTAATTTTCGGAATAAAAATATTATCAGGAAAGTATAATGAGCTGCTGTTGTCCACATAGTCATTCGGCCGGACGATTGTTTTCATTCTTTGCCCGTTACTACAGGCGTCGATTTGAAAAGAAGGGTCTCGAGGCATCACAAAAACAGTTAATGGCAGGTCTGGAGATGGCTGGTTATCAGGATTGTACTGTGCTGGATGTTGGTAGCGGTGTGGGATATATACATCAAACCCTGCTTGAACAGGGTGCAGCCAGTGCAGTGGGTATAGACCTGTCGACAGAGATGATAAAAGAGTCCAGGGCCTGGGCAGAACAGCGTGGATTAGTTGATCGTACTAACTATCTTGTCGGTGATTTTATATACCAGGCTGAATTAATCGATGTGGCGGATATCTGTATTCTTGATAAGGTTGTCTGTTGTTATCCTGATGCTGAAAGCTTAATTAATTTAACCCTGGATAAAACATCAAAAATTTTTGCGCTTACGTACCCCAGGAATAAATGGTATGTCAGACTGGCTACTGGTATGGCTGCTGTTTTTCTCAAAGTTCTTCGATCAGAATTTCGACCCTATGTACATGATCGGCTATTGATCGAGCAATGGATTGCTGATCAGGGTTATTCTAAGGTTTATGAAAATAGAACAATTGTCTGGTTGACCCAGGTTTATAAGCGATAGCTGATTTTAAGTTAAACATGTTTCCATGTTTTATACGGCCTGTTTTGAAGCCTCTACTCTAAGATTTCTTAAAATCATATAGGGCAAAGTTTTCTGGATGATATTTATAATCCAGGCTGGCAACCAGCCTTTTGGGTCGGCATGAAAAATAAGTTCAACCCGAGTGTGTTGTTCATCTATTTTACTCAGGGTATAAATGCTTTCAATCAGCTCAGCTCTGATGATGCCTTTATTTTCTGGTAGTACTGAATATAGCTCGGACTTCATTTGATAAATTAGCCTGCTGTTATCCTGATGAGTCAGACTAATACGATATACAAAATCCCTGTCTGATGCTGGCCAGGGTGCATGAAAGTGTGAGTATTCCAGTTTGTCCGTAGCAGAAAAAACATGTTTAACCGATGAGTGATTAAGAAATGGAATCCAGTTTTTTCTGTGTTGTGCATTATCCAGGATTGACTGGATATGCGGTATTGAGCTTTTAATTGTAACCTGGGTTTTCACTTTAAGCAGTGATGAGCCTGGTACTGCTTGTGTATAAACCTGTATACCCTGTTTTTCTTTGATCAGTTGCCATAAACCAGTCTGAATATTGCTTTCGGCCAGAACCAGAGGGATGTATATACAAAATGCTAGGGCACAGCTGGCCGGGATCTGTTTTATGAGTCTTAATATCATTTGCCGGAATTATAGATGAAATAGTCTTCTTGTAGGAAATTAATATAAAACTGGCCTGAAATATGCTTATTTCGTGAGTGTACTTATTCAATAGAAAAATGAGACAAAAAAATGACATTAAAAGAAAAATTCCTCAATGCCATTATTGCGGGAGAGTTGGGAACTCCTGGTGATTATGGTGCTATTGTTAACCTGGCTGATTTTAAGCATTATTTTAAGGATATTGGAACGGATTATGTTAACTCGTTCATGCCGGCAGCTGTTATAGAAACTGGACAGTATGCAGCTACACACACACGTTTTTTGTTCAGGGTTAAACGGGGGGTGTACCGTGTGCATCCGGATGCGATTGCGGAGCAGAGTGAAAAGAACTTGATGCATCCTGTGATACGTGAGCCATCTTCATTATATATACGTACGGGTCTGTAACTGCTTTAAATAGTAAGTTATATCTCAGCTTTTGTCAGGCTAATAGTCTATGGTTTGATAGTAGATTATTGACTGGAGGAAAGCGCGTGTCTTTGTTTGCATCATTGCGTTATAAAATTGATATTTTGCGTATTAAGCGTGATCGATTTCTAAAAGCACTAAAGTATCTTTTTTATTTTTTTCTCATTATTTTCCTGGTCGATATCGGGTTTATATGGGGTCTTTTGCCAGACTGGAATCATTATGCAAAGGGGCCTGTTCAGAAATCAAGTTTTATTAAAACTTATGAATATAACAGAGCATTAGATGCTCGTTTACCACGATTGCGCTGGCAAACTGTTCGATTATCAAAAATATCCCGGAATGCAATTCGATCGGTAATTGTTGCGGAAGATTCACGTTTTTATCAACATCAGGGAATTGATACAGAAGCACTTAAAGATGCGATGCAATATAATCTGTCTAATGCCACTTTTGGTTATGGTGGCAGTACTATATCTCAGCAGATGATTAAGAATATGTTATTAACTCCGTCACGTAACCCATTAAGAAAATGGCATGAGTTATGGTTGACTATAAGTCTAGAGCAGCATGTTAAAAAGCGGCGTATTCTTGAGATTTATCTGAATGTGGCGGAATTTGGCAGGGGTGTTTATGGTATAGAATCTGCAGCGAAGTATTATTTTAATATATCAGCCAGTATGTTGAGTATGCGGCAATCAATTGAGCTTGCCGCATCATTAAGTAGTCCAGTTAAGCATAACCCTGAAACGCGTACACGTTATTTCCAGAGCCAGGTAAAGAAGATCAGGCGTAATATGGGTCTGTGATTAAACAATAAGTGACGCTATGACCTGGCCAAGTGCATGATCAAATACAGAGTGATCAGCAAGTATACGTGACTTTTCTGTTTTCAGTTCTTCATTGAACTCTTCAGCTGTTTTTTCCATGACTTTAGCACCAACTCGATCTACAAATATAAGTTTTGCTTCATCCAGCAGGATGATTGAGAGCTTGAGTCGGCGTACCGGTTTGTCGCCATTAAAAATTTCAAACCAGACGCCCTGTTTTACACCTTCAGGAAGTAATGCTATCTGGTCTTTCGCGGTATTTTCTTCAGTGATGCTTACAGTGGTATCATCTGGGGTTTCGTTATTTAGTGATTCAATTGTGCTGTCATCGAAATCTGTATCAGTCAGTATTTTTTTATAGGCAGCTTGTAGGGAGTTAACAGAATCATCTATCGATAATTTATCCTGTTTGGTCGTATACAATCTGTTTTTAATTGTTTCTATAAATGTGTCTGCTTCATTATTATGGAATTCCCATTGCTCTTTTGTTGTGATGGGTTGCAGACCATTAATAAGCTGTCTGAGTTGTGCCACTATCTCTATCCACTCGTCACTGTCTTTGCCATTGCGAATGAAGTAATTAAACATTAATGACGACCACTGTTTCAATATTAGTGGCTTAATGCTGGCAGGTATGCTTTTGTTTTTTGTTTGATATTGCAGCTCTGTTAATACAACCTGTCGAGCATGCTCTTTAAGAATCTGTTTTTGAGTTTCAGCTTCTTTCTGTTCATGCTTTTCTGATTCGATTTTTGTTAATCGACTTAATGATGCAAGTGCCGTGTTAAAGCTGGCAATATTCTGGTCGAAGGTATTAAGTAACTGATCAATAATAAGGTTCATGGTTTGATAAACAGGATTTTCCTTTTCATCAATGCCAATGCCTATATGTGCAATTGTGTCTAATACATGTCTTGCTGGATGTCGGTTATTCTGGAAGAACTGTTTATCCAGCATTGCGATTTTAATCATGGGGATCTGCAAACGCAGTAATAATGATTTAATAACATCTGAAACATTATGATCGCGTAAAAATGCGCCAAAAATCATTTCTACAAAATCAATTGTGCGACCATCGACCTGGTTAACCGATTTTGTCATGGCTGAATTACTGATTTTTGCCATGCTGTTTAGCAAAGCAAATTTAAAATCATCAGTGTTAATGTTTACTGCCTGTCCAGGTGTGTATTCTGATTTGTAAGTAACCTGTAGCTGGGTAAGCGCCTTGATGATTTCACGTCGATCATGAAACTGTTTGCCTTCAGTCGCCTGGGCTGTTGTTGCTTTGCCCTGTCCATCACCGTCGCCATTAATAAACTTTTTTATGACTTCTGCGACACGCTCGGGGTCTTTTGCTGCTTTGCCTGTATCTGTTTCTGAACTCATGATGGTTACTCAGCCTAGGGTCTTGCTTATCATACTAGTTATTGCATGTAACCCTGTGATCCTTCAAACGGGTGACTACAGCGAGTTTATTTTTTTTTGTGAACCCTGTTAATTTTAGTCCTTCATCTAGTCTAGTTTAATTGTGATTAAGGTCAAATAATTTGATGTTTTTTATAGGGTTATGGAGTTTATATCGTTAGTCGTAATAGCTATAGGTAACTGATTTTTTCAGGGTATGGTAATGATTCTTGGCCAGCGCTGATGAATGGCATCAGGCATTTCTGGGGTAATCGTAACGATATAAATACGTATTTCATTATTATGTTGTGCCAGTAGTCCCTGAATGCATTGTCCTTTTGTTAATTCGAACCAGTGGCTGTTATTTTCGATATCTTTTTCCATAAATCTGTCAATGGTGATTTTGACAGGTTTGGGAAACCATTGATTCCAGGTGCCATTATTAATTGATTCCAGTCTTGCCCAGCCTCCTACGGGTAAATCTCCAATCTGGTTTTTACGTCTGCCCCAGGTTATGAGTTTGATATTGCCATTTCGGGTGAGTACGGGTAAATGGGCTTTCGGGTGGGGAAAGTAAGTTCGTATCGTTTGTTTGTTATGTGTGTATTCAACACCATCGCACATATTGGTATCTTCTTTTATATTGACTGGCGATGACCGGTCGGTTTCCAGGACGGGGCAATGACATTGGGCATACTGGATCTATTGAGCAGGCGTGCTGGTGTCAGGGTCATATCGCCATAACGTTGATTGACTCTGTCGACGGTGTTGTTTAGCTGCTTATGTTCTTCATGTTGTACGACTGTTTCAAATAGATCCAGTTGCAGGTTGGCTGGTTGAGGGTCCAGTGCTGTGACCTGTACCTGTATCAGGCCTTCACCATGCCAGTGCTGGTCAAGGGTATTTTTACAGAGCTGAAACAGTAATTGGGTGTCATTATGGGGTCGAGATAGTTTAACTTTGTTGCCTAGCCAGCCACCATAAGATTTAAAACCAATAAAATAGGTTCTGGCTTCAAGCTTGTGACGCCTCAGGCGTGCTGAAACTTTGACGGCCATGTGTAGTAAATAGGTCAAGATGGTTTCATGATTATGGGTATTCGGCGGTATGACTTTGCCGTGTCCAATGGATTTGGGTGCTGCAACCTCAGTATGCACTGGTTCGGGGTCACAGCCCTGGGCCATATACCAGATACGTCGCCCCGGGTTACCAAAGCGTCGTGCCAGGACGCTGATGGGTAGCTTCTCCATATCACCGCAGTGTTGTACCCCATGGGTAGCCAGGAAATTGCCAATTCCACTGGCTATACCACAGAGTTCAGTAACGGGCACAGGCTGTAGCTGTTGTCGTGCTTCCCAGGGGGGGATGATGGTGAATCCATT
>JAOUQA010000164.1 GCA_029879605.1 Gammaproteobacteria bacterium | reverse complement strand
TCCGTCATATAATTTTTTGAAAATTTTGGAATATGCCCGGTTGAAATACCCAGGATGTCATAGAGCACCAGGATCTGCCCATCACATTGACTTCCCGCACCAATACCAATCACAGGAATACCCGCCTGCCGGGTTATTTTTTCTGCCAGGCTCACAGGTACACACTCTAGCAACAACATATCCGCACCTGCTTTTTCCAGCACCCGGGCATCTTCCAGCATTCTATCCGCAACCTGCTGGTCACGGCCCTGAACTTTATAACCACCCAGTTTATGCACACGTTGTGGCTGTAAACCAAGATGGGCACAGACAGGAATACCCAGTCGAGTTAATGTAGACACCAGTTCTTTCTGATCAGCTCCGCCTTCCAGTTTTACCATGTTGGCACCGGCTTCTTTCATAAAGCGTCCGGCATTTTCTACTGCCTGGTCAACTGAAGCATCGGACATGAAAGGCATGTCAATAATTAACAGCGCATGTTGTAGACCACGAGCTACTGCCTTACCGTGATAAACCATCTCATCCATCGTGACTGGCAAAGTGGTTTCAAGCCCCTGTATAACCATACCCAGTGAATCACCCACCAGCACCACATCTACACCATTGTTATCCAGCAATTGCGCAAAACTGGCATCATAAGCTGTCAGGCAGGCAATTTTTTCGCCTTTAGCCTTCATCTCTTTAAGATGGCTAACAGTGATTCGCCGATTTGTTTTATGAGTACTCATAGCTTTATTTTAGAAGTCTTTTGCCGGATTAAAGTAATGACGTCCATTACGAACCAGTTTAACCCGTTCCAGTAATTGCTGGAAATCATCATCACTGGATGCAAAATCAATATCCGCTGCATTAACAATCAACAGGGGTGCGTCACTATAATGATAAAAGAATTCAACATAGGCATCCGATAAACGTTGTAAGTACGAAAACTCAATCATCCGCTCATATTGAATACCCCTGGCCTGTATTCGATCCAGTAAAATCTCAACCGGTGCCTGGAGATATATAACCAGGTCAGGCACAGGCACATCAAAGGTTAGATTTTCATACACCTGCTGATACAGTTGAAGCTCATCCTGATCCAGGGTTAATTCAGCAAACAGGTGATCTTTTTCTATCAGAAAATCCGCAACTCTTACCGGGTTAAACATATCACCCTGGCGTAGCTCCTGCATTTGTCGCGCACGCTGCAACAGGAAAAATAACTGTGTTGGCAGAGCAGCTGCCCGTGGATTTTCATAAAACTTTGAAATAAACGGGTTATCACTGGCGCCTTCCAGTAATAATTCACTACCAAAGGTTTCCGCCAGTTTTTTAGCCAGTGTCGTTTTACCTACACCGATGGGCCCTTCCACAACAATATAGCCAGGATTGATCATGATAACTGCCTCACACCTGGCCCTTCCACAACAATATAGCCAGGATTGATCATGATAACTGCCTCACATCTGGCCCTTCCACAACAATATAGCCAGGACTGGTCATAATGACTCCTTTACGCCTGGACTTTCAACAACACTATATAATGGATGAATCATTGCATCTCGCCTGAAAATTTCACATCATCCATTGATACTTTATTTAATAAATCTGCCAAATATCCAAAACCAGGAATTTGCAGATTTTTATCGATACTGTTTAATGGGTACAACACAAACGCCCTTTGCGTAATTTCTGGATGAGGTATGGTTAAACGCTCATCATTCAACTCCAGTTGATCATAAAGAAGAATATCCAGATCCAGCGTCCTGGCACCCCATTTCTGGTTTCGCACACGTCCCTGGCTATTTTCAATAGCCTGCAGGGTATCAAGTAATTTGTGGGGTGTCATGGCCGTTTCAAACTTTATGACAGCATTCATATAATCCGGTTGCGGCTCATTATGCCATGTTAAAGCCGCCGAACTAAATAGTCCGGAATTCGATAACAGGTGAATCCCCTCATGTTCTGCTATGGTTTTCACCGCCTGCCTGATTTGTTTTGCAGGATTATCCAGATTACTACCCAGCCCCACGTAAACAATAGCCATCTCAGATCTTCTTTTTCAATGTTTTTTTCTTAGTCTGGCTGTTTCTGCTAGGGTTGAGTATCTTTTCCTGCTGGTCAGATGACATGACCTGAAGTCGTGTCCACCACTCACAACTATCGTCCTGTAACTCCCCCGCTTTATTCCTGATACACATAAAATCATACGCGGCTCTAAATTTTGGATGAGTTAATAATGATTTTGCACGGCGTCCATTACGATGATTAAAGCGGTACTGCAAATGCCAGATATCACGCATCACCATACTAAAACGTCTTGGTATAGAAGTATGGGAAACCTGGGCCTTGATTGCTATCGACATTGCATGCTGCATAGCCAGTGACAAGGGCATATCCTCTTCTACATACTGATCTCTCAGTTTAGTCACTGTGCCCCATAACATAGCTGCAAACAGAAATGCCGGGGTAATCGGCTTGCCCTCATTTACCCGGGCATCGGTACTTTCCAGCGCATAACGAATAAATTCCTCAAACTGGGAATCCTCTAAATGCTCTCCCGCCTGAGGAAAAAGATACTGGAATAACTGGTACTTCTGTAATAAGCCAAGACAGGTCAGGGCATAACCTGAATGAAATAATTTCAGCACTTCCTCATACAGTCGTGCCGGTGGGATATCCCTCAACAGGTGACCCAACTCATAAATATATTTTTCAGACGCCTGGTGAATCGAAAACCCCAGTTTGGCCGCAAAACGTATAGCCCTTAACATACGCACAGGGTCTTCTCGGTAACGGGTTTCGGGATCACCAATTAATTTTAACTGTTGTTTTTTAAGATCCTCCATGGCGCCGGTATAATCCACCACGGAAAAATCTGCGATATCATAATACAAAGCATTAATCGTAAAATCACGACGCCAGACATCATCTTCTATATCACCATAGACATTATCCCTGAGAATACGCCCGGCATCATCCTGTAATGAATCAGATGTCTGCCCCTCATAACCTGCACGAAACGTTGCAACTTCAACTATTTCGCGTCCAAAAAAGATATGCGCCAGTCGAAAGCGACGACCAATTAATCGACAATTGGAAAATAATTTTTTTACCTGTTCAGGATGCGCATCTGTGGCAATATCAAAATCTTTTGGCACATGATTCATTAACAGGTCGCGAACCCCACCACCGACCAGCAAAGCTCTAAAACCGGCTTTATGTAACCGATATAAAACTTTCAGAGCATTGTCATCGATGTTATCCCGGGAAATGCAATGTTCAGCACGAGGAATGATAGTGGCTACGGTCATAGGTTATAAACAGGTTCCGGGTTCTGATTATTAAATAACAAAAAAAACAGCACCCCGAGCTCGGACACTATTAGCTGCACTGAACTCATTATTGGCTGTCATAGTTAATCAAGGACACAGTCCAAAAAAAGCTCAGTATAACTGGCCATTTATTCATTCTTATATATTGCACCAGCTTCCTCATTCGCTATTTTTTACACATAATACTTATTATTTCAGCCACTTATACACTAACAGAGCATTTTTCAATGCCCTGAACAATCCATTAATTGTATTTCAAACGGAACATAAAATCACTATACAAAACTTTCAGAAATCGAACAGGAACCAGACTCTGCTTGTTCATATAACTAAATTCAAATCCTGTTATTTTCTTCCAGAAACTCAATTATTTCTGAATGCGCTTGAAACGAACGATCTGGCGACGATCTTTCTTACCCGGGCGCCGATCCATATGAGGTAGATATGCCGATGTATCTTTCAACATTTGTGCTCGTTCCCGCCTTAACTGTTGACTCTCAGCTGTTTCCTCGTATAACAGCTGGGCCTCTTGTGCTGGTCGGCGCTGTTTACTTAAACCCTGAACAACAATATCAAATTCCATAAGGCCCCGGGTAATTTTTAAACTATCACCCACTTTAATTGTACGACCCGCTTTTACCCGCTCACCATTTAAATGCACCTTACCACCATTGACAGCATCTGCTGCCAGTGCCCGGGTTTTAAAAAACCGTGCAGCCCAGAGCCATTTATCCAGTCGCTGTTTTTCAATTTCAACAAACATAGCCGATCTATTCTTTAATAAAGCAATAAAACAAACTCAATGAAATAACAAAAAAGGGTGTATTGCCAGACAATACACCCTTTTTCATCAACTACCAGTGAACAGAACATTAACCAGCCTGTAACATGGTATTCATCCGTTTTACAAAAGCAGCGGGATCATCTAACTGACCACCCTCTGCCAGTAAAGCCTGATCAAACAACAAGTGTGACCAGTCACTCAACTGATCCTGATCAGCCATATCTTTAAGTTGCGTAACTAATAGGTGGTCTGGATTCAATTCGAGTATGGGTTGAGTCGTTGGTACATTCTGACCAGCTGCTTTTAGAATTTGCTGCATCTGCATACCCATATCCTGCTGATCAAGCACCAGGCAGGCAGGTGAATCAGTTAAGCGATGAGTCAGGCGTACATCTTTCGCCTTATCTTTCAGGCAATCTTTAATTTTTTCAATAATATCCTTGAAATCACCTTCTGCTTTTTTCTGTGCTTCCTTATCCTCTTCGTCTTCGATTTCACCCAGGTCAAGATCACCCCTGGCGACTGACTGCAGTTTTTTACCATCGAATTCGGTCAGATGTTCAACCAGCCATTCATCCACTCGATCACTCAGTAACAGCACTTCAAGACCTTTACGACGGAAAACTTCCAGGTGAGGACTGTTTTTCGCGGCTGCAAAACTTTCCGCGGTAATAAAATAAATCTTCTCCTGGCCTTCTTTCATCCTGGCCATGTAATCATCCAGTGACACATCCTGGGTAACATTATCAGTATGTGTTGAACTAAAGCGTAATAATTTTGCCAGCTGTTCCTTATTGGCAAAATCCTCGATTGGACCTTCTTTCATTACCTGGCCAAACGCACTCCAGAACTCGGCATACTGCTCTGTTTCATTCTTAGCCATTGATTCAAGCATGCCCAGCACTTTTTTCACCGATGCAGCACGAATTTTATCAATCACTCGGTTATGCTGAAGAATTTCACGGGATACATTCAAAGGCAAATCATCTGAGTCGACAATACCGCGAATAAACCGCAGGTAGTTCGGCATCAGGTGCTCTGTTTCATCCATAATAAACACTCGCTTCACATACAGCTTAATGCCTTTTTTGCGATCACGATCGTACAGATCAAATGGCGCATATTTTGGAATAAACAATAAAGATGTGTAAGACTGGTTGCCCTCAACCCGGTTATGCGACCACTTTACCGGTTCTTCAAAATCATGGGCAATATGTTTGTAAAATTCTTTATATTCTTCATCTTCGATTTCAGTTTTTGGACGCGTCCATAAAGCCGATGCTTTATTAACAGTCTCATCCTCGGGCGCTTTATCTTTTTCCTCTTCACCCATGACTTCTTTAGTCATAATAATGGGTAAGGAAATATGGTCCGAATAGGTATGAATAATATTTCTTAAGCGCCAGCCATCGACGAATTCTTCTTCACCTTCACGTACATGCAGAATAATTTCTGTACCGCGCTCAGC
>JAOUQA010000163.1 GCA_029879605.1 Gammaproteobacteria bacterium | reverse complement strand
GTGGCATCTCTTTCTGAGCTGCCAGGAGAAAGATTTACTACATCAGATGGGGCAATATTTACATTTGAGTCTGTAAAGACTCCAAAGGCAAAATGCAGATTATCTGTAGTTCGTTGTTTGATTTTCTTCTCATCAGCTCCAAGCTGGGCAAGATAGCTACTTATGGTAAGTTTAACTGTATCAGGTGTCTTAGGATTGTTAAGGACCTGATAAAGTTGAGCACGAGCTTCCTCAAATCGTTGAAGCATATGATAAGCGACCGCAAGCTCAAGCCTGACACGATGCAAACCAGGCTGATTATTTAATAGTGATTCAAAAGACTGTATAGACTGTAAAATTTGGCCATCATGCCTTAGTTGCATGGCTTCTTTGAAAATAGCTTCAGGATCCGGGGAATTGTCTGAAAGGACAGTAAGTGGAGATCCCGATAAAATCGATATAATTATAGTTCTAAGTACAAATTTGATCATTTTCTAAGTCTCTTCAATGGAAAGCCATGCTCCTTTCGTCAAGTAATGCAATATTGACCTTAAAACTGGGATATTTCAAGTAATAGAGAACATGAAGATAGGCGATAGGGGTAAAATCCTGTATAGACGTAGATCTGTGAGTTAGATTAGGATAGCCTGATATCAAAGATGAAGACATTCAGTTGATTAGAATTAAATTAATTGTAGTAATTGTTTTGGTCATAATCCCGAATTTGGTTTTAGCTGGATTGTTTGGCTATCAGGAGAATAGAAGACTGAATCTTGAGATTTTTCCTCAGTGGCTGTTAGTGATAGAGCGCCACTTGAAGGAAAATATGCCCGAGGGGAATTGTGAGACAAGAGTTCTGGATACATGTCATATGGCTAAATGGCATTTATTTATAAAAAATATCAAAAATATGTCAAAGCTGGATCAGATTCAGAAAGTAAATGAGTTTGCCAATCAGAAAAAATATATTCTAGATATAGAAAATTATGGACTGGAAGATTACTGGGCGATACCAAAAGAATTCTTATATAACAATGGTGATTGTGAAGATTACGCGATAACTAAAATGATGTCCTTGAAGGCTCTTGGTTTTGAGGATGAAGAAATGAAATTAGTAGTATTACAGGATACTAATTTGCGAATACCGCATGCAATATTAGTCGTAAAGTTCCAGGGAGATTTTTTGATAATGGATAATCAAATTAAAGAAGTAATTTCGCATAAACATATTTTACATTATGCACCTATATATGCTGTTAACCAGAAATCCTGGTGGATGTATTTGCCGGAAGTAAAAAATGAAAAACTATAGTAGTGACGCCCCGAAACTGGCAGTTTATTTATTGGCTATATTTGTTTTATTGTCCTTTGTGCTGGTTTTTGCATATGTAAATAAAGAACGAAGCAGGGATCTGGAAAGCTGGCGATCAAAGTTAAATATAATGGCGGATATTAATGAAAGCCGTTTAGAGAATCTTTTGTCACAGCAAAAAACCAAATTAAGAATGTTATCTGTTAATCCATCTTTACAGTTATTTATGACTGAGGGAGCTGCATTAACTGACAAGAAAGATGCTATTTATAATGCGCAATTTTCATATGTAAAGAATTTGCTAAGGTCAGCAGCTATTGACCATGGTGTTGGAGAAGCTGAAGGTAATTCATTAAATACCGAGAATAAAAAAATCAGGAACAGAGGAATTGCGTTATTTGGTTCTGATGGTTCTATTATTATGGCAAGCAGCGGTTTTATCAGGGATAAAAAATCGTTTAGTGAAAAAATAGAAAAATCAATAAATGGCGGAGAGATGGAGTTTATTGATCTTTTTGAAGCTGGTGAAGGGCAAGCGCTTTATGGTTATGCAGTTCCTGTTTTGCAGATACATGGAGCAGATAAAAAATCTGCCGGCTGTATTGTTGTTTTATTTGATGCCAACGAGACAATATACAAATCAATAAGATTGCCGCATGTAGAATTCGATACGGATGAGGCAATCCTAGTTGCGAAAAGTGATAACACCATCATATATATAAGCCCTTTGATAAAGGGGCATAAGTTATTTAGCAGAAGGTCCATAGGTGATGATCAGTTTGCGGCATCATATATTTTCAGCCATATTGATGGATATAAGCAATTAAAAGATTATAACGGGGATGATGTTCTGGTAATTGGCAGGGAGATAAAAAA
This sequence comes from Gammaproteobacteria bacterium, assembly GCA_029879605.1. GTDB lineage: Bacteria > Pseudomonadota > Gammaproteobacteria > SZUA-229 > SZUA-229 > JAPHQX01. Next base: position 3,409 of record JAOUQA010000163.1, on the reverse strand, counting down.
TGTTCCCTGGGTATTAATGCAGAAGATAGATTCGAAAGAGGCATTGAAAGAGTCTGATGATCACCAGCAATTTCTGATTATAACTGTTACGCTTGTCATATTATTGCTGTCAATTATCTTTGTAGCGATATGGAAGCATAGTACTAGTCAAAGGTTGCAAAAACTTACCGAGCAACTGGAGCTTAGAACGGCTTTACTTAATGCCGTATCAGATAATATTCATGAATATATTTTTATGCTAGATGAGCAGGATAAGTTTATTTTTTCAAATCATTCGTTAGCTAATGACCTGGGCGTCGTATCGGTAGATATAAGTGGTAAGTCTGCCGCAAGTGTATTTGGCATTGAGGTGGCAAAAATTATAGCGGGGTTACATTGTGAAGAGGCAGAAGAAAAGATAGATAGGTGTATAGTTGTGTTACCTATTGGAGAAAGTGAGAAGGAATATCATGTATCAATAATTATATTGAAGAGCGGTGAATATAAGAATAACAGGTTATTTGTTCTGCATGACGTTACAAAAATAAAAACTGAGCAGAGAAAAAGAGAAAAATTATCATCGGGCATAATATCAACTCTGGTTAGAGCTGTTGATTTGCATGATCCATATTGTATAAATCATTCATCACGAACATGCGAAGTCGCAATGGAAATTGCTGCAGAAATGAAGTTGACAAAAGAACAGTGTGAGGCATTGGAAATGTCTGCGATGCTTGCGAATATTGGTAAATTATTTGTGCCGAAAGAAATTCTTACAAAAATGAACAAACTATCAACAGAAGAAGATGAAGTATTAAAGAAAAATATTGGTTACGCAGTTGATATTTTGAAGGAGCTAAGTTTTGATGGGCCGGTCGTGCAGATTATTTCTCAAAAAAATGAATTTCTTGATGGTAGTGGATATCCAGAAGGATTATTGGGAGACGATATTTTGATTGAATCAAGGATATTGGCAGTGGCCAATGCATTTGTTGCAATGACAAGCTCACGAGCATATAGAACTGGCAAGGAAATATCGAATGTTATAGATATTTTGCTGGAACAGTCAGACAAGCTATATGATAGGAGAATTGTCGCTGCATTATTTCATATAGCTGAAAACAAATCTGACTGGAATAAATGGAAGGATGTGAATAATATTAATATATAAGTATTTTATAAAATATAAAATGTAAGAATAAAATATTATCTAATTAAGAAATAGATTAGAATTTATTGCAAATAATAATAATACATGAGCTTCGAATCTTTTGAGGATGTGTATCTATCCGGGGTTAAATACCAACTATGTATGAAACATTTTACGGCTTGAAGGAAAAGCCATTTTCAATGATTCCTGATCCTGAGTATTTGTTTTTAAGTGCAAAGCATCAGCGAGCATTGACGTTGCTAGAATATGGCATGATGAATCATGCGAGTTTCAGTGTTATTTGTGGTGATACAGGTGCTGGGAAAACGACCTTAATACGAAGACTGTTAAGTGAACTGGGGTCAGATGCGACTGTTGGGCTGATTACAAATACACATCAATCATTTGGTGAGTTATTGAACTGGGTGTTAATGGCGTTTGGTATTGATCCTGAGAATAAGAGCAAGGCCCAGATGCATCAGATGTTTATTTCTTTTCTGATAGAGCAATATGCGCAAAATAAAAGAACGATTCTAATTGTGGATGAAGCACAAAATATGAATGCTGACACCTTAGAAGAGTTAAGGATGTTATCTAATATTAATGCAGATAAAGATCAGGTGATCCAGGTGGTATTGGCCGGACAGCCAGGATTAAGAGAAACTTTACGTAAGCCTGAGTTAATGCAATTTGCTCAGAGAATTTCTGTTGATTATTATCTCGAAGCTTTAAATAAGGAAGAAACAGCAACGTATATTCATCATAGGTTAAAAATTGCAGGTGCTGAATATGAGATTTTTACAGAAAGAGCCTGTAGTGAAATATATAAGTTTAGTGGTGGAACTCCCGATTGATAAATTTATTATGCGATACATCGCTCGTTTATGGATTTGCCGAGCAAAGCAAGATGATAGACGCAGATATAGTAAGTGATGTGGTCAGGGAGCAGCACAGTAGTAGTGTGGTGAATAACTTTATTAAAGATGAAGTAAAAGTAGCTGAAAATAATATAAGTGGCTCATCTGTTGGTTCCGTCAAAGATTCATTGGTGGATACTAATGTTAGTGCAAGAAACGATGACATTGATATAAATAGCAGTAAGGCAGATAAAGAAGATGATCAATTTTCTTCTGAGATTGACGAAAACATAAAAGAGACTGAAGTTGCTTTACATGAAGGTGCTGAGACTCAGGCTAGCGAAGAAACGATAGTGATTGAAGAAGAGATCAGTGAAAGAATTGATGACCATATCCAGGAAGCCGTGAGCATAAGTGAAAGCAAGATAATCGAAAAGAATGCTAATGATATAGCAGGAAAAGAAGAAAATCCTGATGATGATAATATAAGTGAAGTTGGTGAGGTTGATGCTTCAATAAAGGAAGAAAGTATAGGAGAATATGTGAGGGATGATGCTGGTGATTATGGAGATAGACGTAGATCTGATATATATCCGCTCATTCAGGTAGAAGAGAAGAGCAAGATTAATATTAGTGGAATTGCAATCGGGTTTTCTCTGGGGATGTTAATAGCTTCGATATTATTAGTGGCATTTGCATTTAGTTATATTGGAAGATCAGATAGGGAAGTTGTTGGTACAGTTATTGAAAAGACAGTAAATAAGGTTGAAGATAAAGATTCAAAAAGTGATGAATATAGTAAGATAAAAGCCATTGAGGCAGAAAGAGACAGGGCGATGGAGATTACCAGGTCTTTAGAAAGAGAAAGAGATGCTGCGATCGCAACAGCAAAAGCACAAGAGGAAATGAGAGCAGCAGAAAAAAGAGTAGCTGAATTGCTGGCTGAACAGGAGAGAAAAGCGGCTATTGAGGTAAGGCAGGCAAAAGAAAGAGCAATGAAAGCAGAAATTAGAGCGGCAAGGGCAGCTGAGCGTGAAAAACTTGCATTGGAAAAAGCAAAACTTGAGAGGATAAAGGCTGAAAAGATAAGGTTAGAAAAAGATGTGATGAATGCAGAGGAAATACAAACCCAGACTACAGTTGAGAAAATAGCTGATCAGATTATTGAAGATAAACAGGCATATAACAAAGAAAATACAGTCAGTATTCAGAATTCAGTACACAGTGAAGCTAATAAAAAACAGATTGATGGCAAGGCTAATAATAAGGATGAAGAAAGCGGTAAGAGTTTTGTAAGAAATCCATGTGATAGCCCATCAGCAAAGTTTTTATCAACCTGTAAAAAATAAGTATAAAATGACAAGATAGAAGGTGTTGAAATAGTGAGTGCAAAATACAGTTTAATTGTGTTAGCTATAGTTGT
>JAOUQA010000162.1 GCA_029879605.1 Gammaproteobacteria bacterium | reverse complement strand
CTTCCTGGCTCATTAGAAAAAGCCGCACGTAGTCTTAAAAACCAATTTGGTACTAAAAAAACTGGTAAATGCAATCGTGAAGCAATGCGATCTTTTAATTCCTGCATAGCTTGAGGATACAGATTTACATCGGATGCCGCTGGATTTAAAATACGCTCGATCTTGAAGCCGGAATTTTTAATAGCACCAAGATACTCATTTAACAAATATGCATGCTCGCCACCATAAAGATGATGAAGAGGATGAGAATGTAGAAATACGTCCAAATCTTCTTTTCTACTCAGAACATGCTCACGAGTAGCTATAAACACCCCATTCGGTTTTAATACTCTATAGACATCATTACAAAGATCATCTAAATTATTTGCATGATGCAGCACTGCTCTACAATAGACTAAATTAAAACTATTATCAGGAAATGGCAGATCTTCACCCCACTCCTCAACAATATCAAGATCAATATGTGCATCTTTAGCTAGCCCTCTAATCGCACCAGCCCCTACAACAGCACTTGGATCGGGTTCTAATGCCGTAACCGTCCAACCATCTTTAGCTAAAGCATATGAAGAAATTCCACGCCCAGCACCTATATCTAAAGCACGTCCTTTACTTTCTTTTGATAGTAACTCTCTTACTGCTATCCATTCTGAAGACTCAGCATAACGCTTAGCCGCATCAATTAAAGGATCGTCATAAAATGCAGCCTTTACCAAGTCTTTTCGATCAGCTTGACCTTTAAGCCAATTAACAGCCTCTTCCCATGAAAATAAAAAATTATCAGAGCCCATAAATATCCCTAATTAGCTCTTTACTGCCATCACATACATTTATTAACGGCATATCAGCTATAATACCTAGTCTTTGTTCAAAAGGAAGATATGTCAAATTGCCACTTCTATCTTTTACCTCTCTAAACTTAGACTGTACATAGGCATTTTTTGCCGCTACTGCTTCAATATGCCCTAACAAGTCGCTTTTAACAAAAAAGATATTGTTGCCAGCTCGATTTGATCCCACCAAAGAGTAACCCTTTGATTTACCTAGTTCATAAAAAGCTGATATTGACGCACCCCAATAGAGATTAGACTCATGAGCAGCAGTCCTATAGAAGCTAGCATCATATGGAATAGAAACAGATTTCTCACTACCGAACAAACTGTTATACTCACAAATAACAATTCTTGGCTCAATCACACTGATTGCTTCCCATACCCAAAAGTCATTACCATCAATATCAACAGAGAGAAGCCCAATATCACCAGATATTCCATTTTTAGAAATCAATTCATTAATATTGTCTCTATCAATAAATGCACATTCTGCTTTTAGATTATATTTCCAATATATTGAATCACTTTTAATTTTGGCTATATTCGACTCTGAACCATCAATAATAAGTCCAGACCAATTATTATTAATTAAAAGAAAACGCGTATTAGACTCTTGATATGTTTCTACACCAAACTCAACAAATATTTTATTATCAATAGCTATATTTTTGATTAAATACTGAATCAACCCGTCCTCGCCCCATTGCGAATAAACCTGAAATTCATTTTCAGCAAATTCTCTCGTTTTTAGCATGTCATTTTGTCTTGACTCTATTCTTCCAATTGCCTGCTGAAGCTTTGTTAGCTTACTGTTGATGTCATATAGCATCACAAGCGCATTCTTAATTTTTGATAACAATTTTCCGACCCCTATTTATTATTTATCAATGTTCATTTACTGGAATCTTTCGAATTTCCCGGGCAGGATTACCTGCAACTATAGTCCATGGTGCTACGTCTTTAGTTACGACACTACCTGCAGCAACAACTGCGCCATTACCTATACGCACACCTCTCAGTATAATTGAAGAGCATGCAATCCATACATCATCTTCAATCACCACCTCCAAATCCCCTAAATCAATGTCAACTGGGTGACCTGTTGAAAAAATGCTCTTAAAATGCATATTTCTCTGTTTTGCCGACAATGAATGTGTTTGGTTATCAAAAATATTGACATTGTGCGATATTAAAACTCTATCACCAATAGAAATTTTTTTTCCTGACCAAATTCTAGAACCCTCGCCAAGAAAGCACTCATTACCAATTATTATTTCACCACCATGGGCAAACAACAAGAGCTGCGATAGAACATGCGTATTTTCTCCTATCATTATTTTATTTTTATCGCCCAGCATATTATTAATTTTCGCTTCTTTATGAATCACAGAGCCCTTACCTATAACATATAATCTTTTAGGAAATACATATCGATATATATTTCTCAATGAATTCATCATATACTGAGAAGACTTACCTAACAACATATAAGCTATACACCCTTAATCCGCACACTACTAATTCCGACTTTGCGTATAAATATATTTGGCAGCAAAAATCCATAGGGAATTATTGCACAAATAAAATATGACAAAACCGTGCCGTATACAGCTCCTTCGACACCTATTAATGGTATTAGCATAATAGTAAGCACTACATTAAAAATAGCGGCAAATATTGAAATGATAACTTGCGTCTTTATTACCTGAACTCCGTTGAGAAACACAGCTAACGCATTACCAACAATCACCATAACCATCCAAATACCACAGCCAATCAAAAGAGACATAGATGGCATCACGCTATCACCAACCCATAATTGAATAATTTTTTGACCAAAAATAACTAGCGCAACAGATATAGGAATCCCCACTAACATGGCCAATTTCATGCTTTTATAAAAAATCCTTTTCACCCACTGAGCATCATCGCTTGCCAAGGCCTCACGATAAGCCGGCCATAATGGCGTCCAAAGTAAACTTAAAATCATTGGTATTGCCAAGAATAACTGCATGCAAATTGAATACCCAGCCACATATTCTGGCCCAAGCATATTTGCTATTATTACATTATCCGCACGCATCTGTACGCTTGAAGTAATTTGCAATATAAAAAACAACCCACCTACTCCAAACACTTCTTTAGCCTCTCCTACGCTTACCAATGAAAACTTTGGCAACAAATTTCTTTTCGTAAAAAAAAAATATTTAATGCTATTTAAAGCTGCTGAAAAAATAGGTCCGAAAACAAAGGCTAAAGCAAACCCAAGCAGACCAAGGTCCATATAGATTGCAAAAATTACAAATAGCAGAGAGAACAATCTTCCTTTAGCCTCCCAGAACGCCCGGATATTTCCTTCCTGAAAGCCACGCTGAATGTTACCCACCAGCGAAAATGGCATACCAATAAAAAATGACACCCCGACTATTAGCACAAGCAACAACAATTGCTCAGAATCACCTTGATCAGACAATCCAAACATCCAGCTCCAGGAAACCAAATCATAGGCAATAAAAAATATAGCAAGTCCAAATAAAGAAATTACCAGAATCACCAGATACCCTGTCGATACAATTTTTTGCATCGAATCATTCGAATGGATTCCCGTAGCCCTGGATATCATATTAACCATGGCATTTCCGACTCCACCATCAGCAAATGATAATATCGCAATCAACGATGATACAGCTACCCACAAGCCATACTGTTCAACACCAAGATAGTTAACTGCAAGAGGAACTATCGAAAAAGAAACTATAACACTCACAATTTTGGCATATAAACCAACCGAGAATGTCTTAATGATTCTGTTTTTTCGTTCGGCTGAGCGTAAATGTGAAGTCACACACTAATCCTGTTTATGCACCAGCATATTAATCATTTTTCTTTCCTCTTGCCTCAATATGCAGAAGACAAATTATTGCTATGCTTATTGCAATTGCCAGCCTGTGCCCACCACCATATGGACTCATCAACAAATGCCACACAGAAATCAGCAAAAAAAACGCATACAAAGGACTGAGATAATCTAAGCGCCTGACCAGAACCACATCTTTAAGGCATTTGACAAGTTGATACCCGAAAAACAAAAAGAATGCAGCCGCAAAAAAACCACCTTCCATCCAGCTCTGAAGTATCTGCGAGTGAGGCCTGAATACATCGCCTTCAGTAAATCTTCTACCCAGTTCTGCCATTTTCTTTTTCATATCCTCGTAGTACATACTCGCATAATCGCCCGTTCCCTCTCCCCATGAACCATAGCCAAGGATTGGCGAATTAGCAATGGCAACGCCACCAACTCGAAGAGCCGCAATTCGTCCAGAAGATGATGCTTCACGACGGTCCGAATATTCTTCGTATGTCTTATTCATAAGCACTAACAGCAGCGTCAACAACAATCCACCTAGAACAATTATTCGTATCAAGGCCGATAGACTCAATTTAATGCCTTCAGGCCTTTTTATGCGCAAAAAAATCACCCCAGCAACGAATAGGGCAAATGCGCTTGCTGATCGACTATCCATATAAATACTTATAACTGCAAGAAAAACAAGTAATAATGCAGCAACCCTGAATGACACAAAATAAGCTGATAGCAGTACAAGTATCGTTATCGGCTGCGCATAACCGAATTTCCATTCCTCTATAGGCACACGTCCAAGAACCAGTGTAATCAAAGTCCCTGTTGAAAATCCAAGGGCGTACCACCATAACAACCGCCTATCAGAAGCCATGATTATCGCTAAAGAAACAAAATCAACAAATAAAATAAAGTTTCTACCCCATGCCCGGAGGTATTTTGATGAGTCGGTGCCCGCCACCAGATCAGATACGATGTAACCCATCATCAAGCAAACCGCCAACAAGACAAAGTACCAAATAATTTTTTCACGAAAGGCAACTGTTTTTCCGAAAAAAAGAACTCCAATAGCAAGCATTGGTAGCAATAGTTCCGTGAGATAGAGTTCTCCAACCAAGTTTATAGTTTGATTTGAAGGAATCGCTACAGCAAAAGTCAATAGACATAAAAAGGACATACGAAGCTTCTCGATAGCTTTCGGCTCCGATACTTTTGCATCAACCCGCTCATCATTGTCAGCTTTATTATTTGGTACAAGAGCAGTTGCTTTTGCAAGAGAGACTATTTTATGCTGCATACATTAAAAAAACAGAAGGTGATTCAACAACAAAATGATATAGAAAAAATCTGAATGATTTATCTGGTAACAATATTACTTTGGCCATCCAGTTTTTATCTTCCGTATACATCATCAAAGCGCACAATATCATCTTCGCCGAGATAGCTTCCCGTTTGCACCTCAATTAATTCCAGCGGGATCTTGCCAATATTCTCCAGACGGTGTTTGACACCCAATGGAATATAGGTGGATTCATTCTCGGAAAGAATAAATTCTTCATCACCTCGGGTGACTTTGGCAGTGCCGTTAACAACCACCCAGTGTTCAGCACGGTGGTGATGTAGCTGCAATGATAGTACAGCACCTGGTTTTACAGTGATGCGTTTTGCCTGAAAACGATCCGAACTATCAATACCCTGATAACAACCCCATGGTCGACAGACAGTTTTGTGCAACAGGATTTCTTCACGGCCATCATTACCTAATTTCTCAACGATTTTTTTTATATCCTGTACTTTTTCCCGATGCGCAACCAGTAGTGCATCAGCAGTATCGACAATGATTAAATCATCCACGCCCAACGCAACCACCAGTTTTGATTCAGCTCGA
>JAOUQA010000161.1 GCA_029879605.1 Gammaproteobacteria bacterium | reverse complement strand
TTACTGCCTGGACAATTTCATTCAGTGAAACACCGGGGCTGAACATGAACATGCGACTTTCTGGCTGATCAATTTCTATCTGGGTACTTGGTACGACGACCGTGTCACCTGCTGCCAGGGGATTAGGCTGACTGACCAGCAGATCCTCACTAATGGTAACCGTTAAACTACCGTGACTCACCGCAGCCGGTTTAACCAGCACATTCGAACTGATAACAACTGTGCCAGTACGTGAATTAATAATAATGCGAGCAGGCGCATCATCCGGTGATACCTGTAAATTTTCCAGGAAAGAAATAAATTCCACTTTCTGAGATGTTGTTGGTGGTGTTAATACTCGAACAGATACAGCATCAATTGCATGGGCACTATCCGGACCAAGCGCCAGGTTAATTGCATCAACTACACGTTTAGCCGTTGTAAAATCACTGCGGTGTAAATTAAGTACCACTTTTTTCATGGAACCAAAAGGATTAGGAACTGTTCGTTCAACTGTTGCACCGTTGGGAATTCGTCCAACACTGGGAACATTCACCGTGACTTTTGAACCATCACTACCTGAAACACCAAAACCACCAACAATTAGATTACCCTGCGCGACTGCATAGGTTTTCCCGTCAGCCGCCTTTAATGGTGCCATTAATAAACTACCACCGCGTAGACTTTTAGCATTACCCAGTGAAGAAACGGTAATATCAATTTTCTGCCCTGGTTTACTGAAGGCCGGCAATTCTGCATGAATCGAAACAGCGGCAACATTTTTCAGCTGTAGACTCATATTAGCTGGCAAGTTTATGCCGTATTGCATGAGCATATTTTTAAAACTTTGTACGGTAAAAGGTGTCTGGCTGGTCTGGTCACCTGTACCATCCAGTCCAACCACCAACCCATAACCAACCAGCTGGTTGCTGCGTACCCCTGCTACTGATGCGAGGTCCTTGATACGTTGCGCTTCGACAGTTTGCAAACAAAAAATACTTAACAATATTACTGGAACAGTTATTCGCCAAAACATAATTAATTCCTCTTACATGTAGTTAATACAATGCAAGTCAGAGGCCAGTTTTATTAATTAGTAAATAATAATTATTAACCACAATTAAACTATAAGAACTTTTTTGTACGAAATTGTTTCGTATAAAAATACTCTGTTTCAACCACAGAAAGTTTCTATAACAATAATTTTTCTAATTAATATTTCCAGCTTACATATAAAAAGCGGGCCTGCATCCTGCAGGCCCTGAACAGGCAATACCGCGTACTAGAACGCTACTGCCAGAAAACTTTAATTGTTCCTGTTAACTAGAACGGCCACCATTTACTACTAAAGAAACGCGCTAACCAGCCCTGGTTGTTGCTGTCTGCTATAAAACCTTCACCACTATAGGCAATCTGTGCATCAGCCAGTTTTGCAGAGGCAATAGTGTTATCTGGCTGTACGTCGCGCGGACGAACTACACCGGCAATTCGTATGTATTCCTTACCCTGGTTTAAGGTAAACCATTTTTCACCCTGCACCACCAGGTTCCCATTAGGCAAAATATCAACCACGGTTACAGTTATTTCACCACTCAGGCTATTACTCTGCGTACTATCACCTTCACCATCGAATTCACGGGATGGATTCATATTAATATCCAGTAATTCATTGCCTTTAAAAGTCGGTGTCAGCCCCATTATGGTTGGTGAACCGAAATCAATATTTTCATCTTTGGATGTACTGGTTGCAGCCGACTTACTGGCACTGGTGCTCTCTTCCAGCAGGATTGTCAGAATATCGCCCACACGAAACGGCTTTGGATCTTCAAACAATGAAACACTACTTAGCTGATAGAGTGAGCCATCTTCATATACCGGTTCAGGCGGCGCAACAGGTCGCACAATGGGTTTAAAATCAGCCAGTTCCTGTGGCACAGTCACACAGGCATTTAGCATACTTAGCATGACGCTGATAAAAATAATATTGAGAATTTTGATATTACGCATGTCTCATATCTCAGTTAATTAAATTGTAATACCTAAAGATTATTAGTTACGTACTGCAACATGCCATCCGTTGTTGAAATAACTTTTGAATTCATTTCATAGGCACGTTGTGTTTCAATCATATTCACCAGTTCTTCGACAACATTAACATTCGAACTTTCCAGCGCTCCATTACTGATTGGTCCAAGACCATTGAGACCGGGTGTACCTACCTGGGGCGAACCACTGGCTGCTGTTTCGTTATACAGGTTGCCACCAATAGCCTGTAAGCCGGTAGGATTAACAAAATCAGCTAACTGAATATTACCCAGTTGTGTAGGAGAGGCACTGTTACCAACCAGCGCGGTAACAATACCATCGTCACTCACTGACAAACCGTGCGCATTTGATGGCACAGTAATTGTTGGCTGCAACTGGTAACCATTGGCAGTAACCACCTGGCCCTGGGAATCCATCTGAAATGAACCATCACGCGTATACCCCAGACTGCCATCGGGTTTTAAAATCTGAAAAAAACCTCGACCTTTAATAGCAATATCAAGCGGATTATTTGTTTGCACTATATTACCCTGGGTGTGTAACTTTTCTGTTGCAACTACTCGCACTCCGGTACCTATAGCTTTACCTGATGGCAACTGTGTATCTTCTGATGACTGGCTGCCTACCTGTCGGTGTGTCTGGTACATTAAATCCTCGAACACAGCATGATCTCGCTTGAAACCATTAGTATTTACATTAGCCAGGTTATTTGAAATAACTGATAAGCGTGTTTGCTGTGCATCAAGACCTGTTTTTGAAATCCACAATGCCGGGTTCATAATTCACTCCCATTAAGTATTACGTAGCAAACGGGAAGAAATCTCATCGGATTCCTGCGCTGTTCGCATAATTTTTATATTTGCTTCGAACTGTCGAGCGTTCTGTATTAAGTCCACCAGTTCCGAAACTGCATTAACATTACTATGTTCAATCACGCCTGATACTAAATTAACACTGGCATCTGGCTGAGCGGTATTTGACTGACCATCATTGAAACGCAATAAACCATCAGCACCTTTCACCAATAAAGATGAATCTGGATTCACCAGTTTAATTCGATCAAGAATAGCCATCGTATCGGCTGTCTGTCCTACCGGGATAATGCTAATGGAACCATCAGCACCTATTTCAATTTTTTCAGCTGGCGGCACAACGACAGGACCGGCATTTCCAATCACCGGATGTCCAACTCCATTGGTTAATAACCCATTGGCACTGATCCGCAAATCACCGGCACGGGTGTAAGCTTCAGCACCATCAGTTGCCTGCACAGCAATCCAGCCTTCACCATGCACCGCCACATCCAGGTCACGACCAGTCGAGGAAAAACTTCCAGTCGTTAAGTCATAACCAGTCACATCATGCTGGTTATAAACACGGGTGTCGTAACCAGGCCCTTCTACATGCCATGTAGAATACGCATCAAGATTGGCCTTAAAACCCACGGTGCTTACATTAGCCAGGTTATGGCTAATGTTTGTCTGGGCCTGCATGGCCTGTTTTGCTCCATTCATGGCTATAAAAAGCATTTTATCCATTTCAGTACCTGTTAATAATTAACGTATATTAATAATGGTCTGTGTAATCGTATTTGCTGTTTCAATGGCTTTTGAATTAGCCTGGAAATTTCGTTGAGCCGTAATCAACTTTACCAGTTGCGCAGTCAGGTCCACATTCGATGTTTCCAGGGCACCGGCCTGGATTAATCCAAAATTACCTGTACCTGCTTCACCGGATACCGCCTGACCGGAACTAACTGTTTCAACCCATGAGGTATTACCAATTTGATTTAAACCCTGGGGATTATCAAAACGTGCCAGGGCAATTTTTCCTAAAGCGGTTGTCTGACCATTGGTAAAGTTTGCACTCACCAGACCTTCGTCATCAATTTCCAGGCCACTCAAACGCCCGGTTGAAAAACCATCCTGCTGTAATGACTGAACTGAAAATCCACCCTGTGCTTCCTGGGTAATAGTGTTACCTGTATTACGATAATCAATTGTAATACCCAATGGTGCTGCACCATTAGTCAATGTAAATGGTGCATAGGCAATTGCACCATCACCTGTTGTTGTCGTTCCATCAGCATCGGCATCCAGCACATCAAGCGTACCTGAACTATTAAAATCCAGTACCTGGGCACCAGCTACGTATGGAGGACCCGCGGCAAAGCCGGGCGCATCGACTAAACGACCGTCAATCGTGGCGCGCGTTTCCCAGGTATTGTTTAAGTCATTTGTCATAACAAAATACATAGTAAGAATATGAGAGTTACCCTGCGAATCAAACACAGTTGCAGAAGTTGCCTGGTGATACGTTGTGGGATCTGGATTGCCCGGATTAAGTTGCAGCTCTGCATCAAGTGCTGCAGTGGTTAAGGCTGGAGTAATATCAGATGGAAAATTAATATTAATATTTACCGTAGTCGTTGCCTGTGGTTGACCAACTGTATTTGGAACAGTTAATGGAACAGTACCAGATAAACTGGTTGTCGATACATTACCTAATGCATCTACAGGAAATACCTGCAACACCTGGTTTGCACTATTGGCAATAAGACCATTCTCATTAACATTAAAAGCACCAGCCCGAGAATAAATTAAATCATTTGTTCCCAGTTCCCTGACTACAAAAAATCCTTCACCGGTAATAGCCATATCAAGCGTGTTTTCAGTAAACTCAAGATTTCCCTGGGAGAACTGCTGTGACACGTTAGACAGTAACACGCCATCACCAATCGCTTTGCCAGTTGATCCTAGTGGTGTTACAGCAAAAATATCTGCGAATTCAGCACGTGATCCTTTAAAGCCGGTGGTGCCTACATTGGCAATGTTATTACTGGTAACTGACAGATCCGAAGATGCTGCATTAAGACCACTCAATGAAATACTAAATGACATTTATTTCTCCTCGGACTTTGCCTTACAAAATTTTAACTACCTGGCTGAAATCTATCTGACCCAGATGCTCCAGCTCAACCTGCATTTCTTTACCAATACCGCCAAGTGTTAAACTGCTAACACCGGCAGAGATCATAGGTGTTACAGATTCTGCTTCACCTTTTCGACTGGCTTCTACTTCAATTCGGTACCTGCCCTGTGGTGCCTGTAAGCCACCAATCGTTGTACCGTCCCAATGCACAGGAACGACTCCACGAGATTGTGCGCCCATGTCCAGTCGAGCAACCAGTGAATCACTGGCATTATAAATATTGACACTTAATTGCTCAGAACTGGCTCCCAGTTCGACCTGCGCATTAATAGTTCCACCAGCAGTTAAATATGCTTCATCATGTTTAACAAGAACATTACGACCAATTAATGTTGATGCCTGCAATGCCTGGCCTGATTGTAAATTACTGGCCAGGCCGTTGAATGACGCAAGTAATTCGTTAACACCATTTACTGTGCCAAACTGCGCCATCTGGGCAAGAAAATCACCATTGTCCATAGGCTCAAATGGATCCTGGTTACTAAGTTGTGTTGTCATCAGTTTAAGAAATGCATCCTGACCCAGGGAGCTTTTCTCTTTAACTGACTGTTCAGCTGCATCACGGTAG
>JAOUQA010000160.1 GCA_029879605.1 Gammaproteobacteria bacterium | reverse complement strand
CTGATCAACGGGTTTGTTAGATTCAGGTTCCGATTTTGTTTCAGCCTCAGGTGCTTTTAGCTCGGGCAAAAGAGGCACTTTTTCATCTCGCATTAAACCAAAGCCTTCCTCGCCTGCCTGAATTTGCTGGGCACGAAGGTAATTATATTTTTCATGGGTCTGTTGCATGGCTGAGTGCTTGTCACGCAGAATACTGGGGCGCATAAAAACCATCAGGTTCTGTTTTTCTTTGATGGTGGAATGCGAGCGAAACAGCCAGCCCAGTAGTGGAATATCACCAAGTATCGGCACTTTCTGTACTGTGTCGCGCATGGTATCGTCAATCAGGCCACCCAGTACCAGGATTTCGCCATCTTCTACCAGGACGGATGTTTTTAAGGTTCTTTTATTGGTTGTGACATCGGTAGATGAAGCAGAGCTGGCAGCGATATTTGAAATTTCCTGGTCTATATCCAGTTTAATGGTGTCACCTTCATTAATTTGAGGCGTGACTTTTAATGTGATGCCGACATCCTTTCGTTCTATGGTCTGGAAAGGATTGGTGGCTCCCCCTGTTGTGCCAGTATTGGTAAATGAGCCGGTTACAAAGGGTACATTCTGACCCACTACGATTTCGGCTTCCTGGTTATCCAGGGTGACAATACTGGGTGTAGAAAGGATATTGGTTGCAGCATCTGCATTGAGTGCTTTTAATAAAAAGGCAAAGCGTGTGCCCTTGTCGCTTCCGACACCAATACTCATCCCATCACTGATGGCGGATAATGGGTTGGCACTAAACAGTCCTGCGATACCTGCACTGCCACCAAAGTTTGAAATACCGATAGGTGCGGTATCTGTTTGATCAATGGGTGCGCTAGCGGCACTGCGTTTTCCAGCAATCACAAACTGTGAACTCTGTTCCTTGCCTCGGTTGTTAGAAATTTCAGCAATAATCGATTCTACCAGTACCTGTGCGCGTCGAATATCAAGCTGGCGAATTATGGCTTTCATGCGACGTACGACATCGGGGCCGGCTGTAATGATAATGGCATTGGTTGCTTCGTCTGCCTGGATGTCTGCTGGTGTTCTGTTAGGTGCAGTCGCTACTTTTCCTTTAGCACCGGGAGCTTGATTCTGGCTTTTCTCAACACCGGTTAGAATTTTCACCATGTCTTCTGCCTTGGCATAGTTCAGATATATAACATGGGTGTTGCCTCCATCTTCCAGAGGTGTATCCAGGTGGGCAATAGTGGCCCTGATTTTGAGTCGTTCGGAACGTTCACCCGTCATGAGGATGCTATTGGTGCGTTCATCAGCTGCCAGGGTAATCTGTTTGGTCTGGGGTGTTGTCGCAGCACCTGTTTTACCATGAAGTGAGTTCAGAATGCGTACCAGTTCATTAGCAGATGCATGTTTCAGGGGAATAATTTCAAGTTCATCACTTTCAGGTTTATCGATAGTGCGGATGATAGCGGTGAGGCGTTTTATGTTCGCAGCATGATCGGTGATGATCAGTGTATTAGTTGGGTTATAGGCTGCCAGGTGTCCCTGTTGTGGTACCAGGGGCCGCAAAATAGGTACCAGCTGTGCTGCAGGAACATAATCCAGAGTGATTACCCGGGTGACCAGTTCATCACCTCCTGATCGGCTATTTCTTACCAGGGGGAGGGGGCCCTGTTTGGCATTCACTTCCGGGACAATTTTTATAATATTGCCAACAGGAACTGCGGCATAACCATGAACCTGTAAAACCGAGAGAAAAACTTCGTAAACTTCGTTTTCAGACATGGTTTTGGATGAGACTACCGTGACTTTGGCTTTTACCCTTGGATCGACAATAAAGTTTTTACCCGTAAAGCGTGAAACTGTACTAATCAGTGCCCTGATATCCGCTTCTTTCAGGTTGAGAGTGATCTGTTCGGCATGGGACTGAGACTGTATTAACAATGAGGCGATAAACAGTATTATAAGACGCCTGATCATACCCATTACTTGATTACCCATGCTCAACAGTTTCCTTTGATAATTCCGGTTATTTTCATCTAGCTGTGTATATTAAGGTATTTCGAAGTGTAAGGGTATTTCTGAACCATCACGCAAGACAGTTATATTGACCTGTTTGGCTTTTTGCAGTTCTCGCAGGGCTTTCAGGCCTTTGGCAGGTTCATTCAGGTCAACATTGTTTATGCGTATGACTATATCATTTGGATGTAGTCCGACCTGATCAAAAAGTGCCCGGTTCCCCTGGGGCTGCAGTCGATAACCTTTAAGCTTGCCATTTTCGTTATAGGGTACTGGAATCGCATACTCTCCAAAGGATGTAGGATTTTTCATGATTTTGTTACGAATATTGCCAAGCACGGCTCCGGGATTAGAGTCAGTGCTATTTTGATGATTGTCTTGATGAGTTTGTATGATGGTATTGTCACTGAATTCCTTAGGTAGACGTAATGTTTCAAAGCGTCCGCTTCTTTCCAGTATGACGTGATCGGCATGAATTTCGGTGATAACGGTGCTGGATATGCGATCACCAATTCCGTAAATATCTTCCTTGCCGTTCTTGCCCTTGGCAATAATGGCACTGGCATGATCCATCGGCTCGGTCGACAGGATACCTTTAAGCACAAGGTTTAATTTTGTTTCTGGCGCAGTTTGTTTAACGGGTGTAACTGATTTTTGCTGGTAGATACCAAATAAATGTGTATCGGCTATTGCCTGTATTTTCTGCTCTATTAGAGCCTGTTGTGTACCTGATTGTCCTTGCTGTTTAACAGGGGTGGTTATTTTTTCATTTTCAGCGGGTATTAATAACCAGGTGATTTGAGCCATGCTATAGCTACAGGCAATAATTAGTAAGATATTAATAATACCGGGGAGATATTTATTAATACTTTTGATATCTAATAGATCAGGATATGTTTCAGCCAGTGTTTTCATTAAAATTTGGTTAACGCCCTTTTTTAAGCTTGGATTTTGGCTGATTTTGAACGTTTTTTCATCCCCATGAGAAAAAGAATTTGGGGGGTATATAGTGGCATTTTATATTGGAAGACAAAAATGGCCTGGCTAGACCAGGCCATTTAAGTTTTAAACCATGTCTTTCAGGCCTTTCAGTGGTAAAACTTTTACAACTTTACGAGCTGGTTTGGCTTTAAAGATGGTTTCTTCACCGGTAAATGGATTGATTCCTTTACGTGCTTTCGTGGCTGGTTTTTTGATGACCTTGATTTTTAACAGACCAGGTAAGTTAAAGAAACCAGGACCACGTGACTTGAGGTTATTTTCGATTAAACCGGCCAGACTATCCAGAACAGCAGACACTTCTTTACGACTTAATTCTGTTTCCCCTGAAATGTGATTCAGGATTTCGCTCTTGGTAGGTGGCTTTTTATCCGCTGCAGCCGCAACTTTCTTTTTGGCCGCTTTCTTCTTTGCAGCTTTCTTTTTCACCGCCATACTGGATGCTCCTCTATTTATATTTCAATTTAAACGGTAAATAATGAACGATGCGAAATAAATTATATGACACATCATCCGCTCACTTGATTGTTAGTGCTTTTGTACTGTATTTCAAGCGTTTTTTGTAAAAAAAACTGGTTATGACTGAAGAATTTTCATATTTAACAGCTTTTATTGTTGGATTAATGTCTGGTGTTCACTGCGCGGGGATGTGTGGCGGGATTGTTAGTGCATTAAGCATGAGTGTGAATCAGACAATAAAATCATCTTCACGTGGCTATTTTCAGATATTACTGGCGTATAACATCGGGCGCTTATTCAGTTATGTAATGGCTGGGGTCATTATGGGAGGCCTGGGATGGTTAGTTGCAAGCTGGTCTTTTATTAAAGATGCTCAGTCAGTATTGCAGTTAGTTGCAGCGTTTATGATGATTTTATTGGGCATGTATATATCAGGCTGGTGGACAATATTAAGCCATGTAGAAAGATTAGGGCGTTTTTTATGGAAGTATCTTGAGCCGCTCAGTAGAAACTTTTTGCCCGTGCATAGTGTTAAGCAGGCTTTGATGCTTGGTCTGTTCTGGGGCTGGTTACCCTGTGGTCTGGTTTATAGTGTTTTAATCTGGGCTATTGCCAGTGGGGGTATGATAGAAGGTGGATTGCTGATGCTATCTTTTGGGCTTGGTACTATGCCAAACCTGCTGGCTATGGGTGTGTTTGCGAGCCAGATGAGAGACTGGATAGCAAAAGTTTGGGTAAGACAGTTAGCTGGAGGGGTTATTGTCTGTTTTGGCCTCTGGGCCAGTTATCTGTTTTTTGTAAGTTGAAAAGTCAGTCAGGTGAATGAATAAAATGTGGTAACTGCCTGGGCGATTTGATTAAAACTTTTTTAACCCGCATTGTTTTACCAGACAGGATGTTAATATTTGATCTGGCAACATTAAAAATGTTAGCCAGAAACTCAATTAGCTGTTTATTTGCTTTGCCGTCTACGGGTGGTGCAGTTGTTCTTATTTTAATTGCGTCACCCATTATCTCGGCAAATTCATTAGTTGATGCTTTAGGTTGCAGCCTGATTTTTAGAACCAGGTCTGAATCAAGCCAGTAATAGAATGTAGCCAATATTAGAGTTGCAATAGATACAGAATAGTTTGCTTGATAAACAGAATGGCAATAATGGCAAAGATGGGTGAAATATCAAAACCACTGATTGGCGGTATTAATTTTCTAAAATGCTTAAGAATGGGCCAGGTCAGGTAATTCAGCAGAGCAACCACAGGATTGTAGGGATCAGGATTCACCCAACTGAGAATTGCCTGAATGATAATAGCAAATAGAAAAACATCCAGTACAAGAATAACTGTTTGAATTAATGTTTTGAGAATGACCGCCAGTAAGGAAAAGTCATAACCTGACAGTCCATATACTATGATTAGTTTGATGGATGTAAATACCAGGATGAGGGTTAGTGTTGCGAAGTCAATGCCCCACATGCCTGGGATAAATCGTCGTAAGGGGATTACCACTGGATTGGTTATTTTGACAATAAACTGGCAGACTGGATTATAGAAATCTGCTTTTACCCATTGCAGCAGCAGTCTTAACATCAGGACGACGGTATACAGGTGAAATAGTATATCTATAAGAAATGCAAAGGGGTTCATTGATCCTTTCCTAATATATCAGCCATTTCAGCAGCACATAGACTGGCTTCAGTGAGTGCATCTATGACCAGTTTTTCAAAATTATTTGATTGTAAACTATTGATTGCGGCTTCAGTGGTGCCTCCTTTGGAGGTCACTTTTTTGCGTAGCTCTTCTGGTGTGTCGCTACTGTTTATGGCCATTTGAGCTGCACCAAGAGCAGTTTGTAATGTTAGCTGCCTGACAGTGTCTGTTTCAAGCCCCAGGGATTCCCCGGCTTTTTGTATGGCTTCCATTAACAGGAAAAAATAGGCCGGACCCGATCCAGAGACGGCCGTCACCGCATTCAGTTGAGTTTCATCTGTAACCCAGACAGTCATACCCGTTGCCGATAAAATGGTTTCGGCAAGTTGTAGCTGTTCTTTAGTTACCGAGCTATTAGCAAATAGTCCTGTTGCACCCTGCTGGATTAATGAAGGTGTATTTGGCATGCAGCGAATAATGGCGCAGTTGTCTCCCAGCCAGCGGTC
>JAOUQA010000159.1 GCA_029879605.1 Gammaproteobacteria bacterium | reverse complement strand
CTCGCCCATGCATAACACCGGGCAACCATGCCCATAAATACATAGGTATAGTTATCAATAACAGATCAAGCCACAGGCCTGTTAATTTCAGCACTCTAAATATTGTATAAAACACAGCACCACCTGTTTTCGCTGTCCTGAATAGATTATAGTCATTAGACACAAATACGCTGATTAATCTATGGCTAGCCATTTAACATCACGCTATAATCACAGCATTACTAAGGATACTACTCAATGAAGTCAATTTTGTTCTGCTATTTAGTCACTGCAAAACACTATAAATCATTTCTTTTACTTATTTTGATCAGCCTTTTCTCCGGCTGCGCCTCTAATGGCACTGAACCAGATCCTAATGATCCTTTCGAATCTTATAACCGTGCCATGTTTACATTTAATGACAATGTTGATCAGTATCTACTTAAACCAGTAGCAAAAGGTTATGATTTTATTACCCCCTCTTTCATGCAAAAGGGTGTTAGTAATTTTTTCAGTAATCTGGATGATGTTATTGTTCTTGTTAATGATCTTTTTCAATTCAAATTTGCTCAGGCAGCTTCTGATACAGGTCGTATTCTAATTAACAGCACCTTCGGCCTTTTAGGCCTGATCGACTGGGCATCAGATATTGGCCTTGAAAAACATAACGAGGATTTTGGCCAGACACTCGGCTACTGGGGCGTTCCATCAGGCCCTTATTTTGTTCTGCCCTTTTTAGGACCAAGCACAATTCGTGACACAACGGGTCTTGCTACTGATTCGACCTATTTTGATCCAATCTACAAGGAACTTCATGAAGAGTTCCCTCCACCCTCAAGAGAAAATGAACAGGCCGTATGGGGCATGACCGGACTCAAAGCCATTGACACCCGGGCAAATTTATTAAAAACAGAAAAAATTGTTGATGAGGCCGCACTTGATCGGTATATATTTATTCGTGAAGGCTTCCTGCAACGGCGTGAAAACCTGGTTTATGATGGCAACCCACCAGTAGACGACCAATTTGATGAGTCAGATTTATTTAAGGACTAGTATTATCTGCCTGGGATATTATCTTCCAGGAACTTCTGGTAATTTTCTGCGCTAATAATTTGTGTGCCGTCACAATTGAACTGCATACGCACAAGATCCTGAACTATACAGATAGTAATATTTCTCAGATAAAAATCGGGTAACTCTCTCATTATTTTCATTGACTGCATAATCGTGCATATTTCGCTTTCAAGCATCGGCTCCCATGATTTATGCCGCTTAATAAAAATATTTTTCCAATGTGACGGAACACATTCAAACATCTTGCTTTGCTGAATTGCCTGGTAAATATCCCTCATTCCCTGGATCTTGTCAGCATAGCTTATTAACGGGAATTGCCTTTCAATGTATGACTTATCTGCCAGTTTTTCTGCCGCATGAATTTCCTGCCTGAGCGGATCAAATATAGACTGTGTTCTTATTTCACCACTATTAAAACCGATAAATATTCGGTAGGTGCTTCTATTAAGCAAAAGGTCTTCAACATTCTCAACTATCTGTGTAATTACTTTATCAACCGGACTTTCATATTTTTTTCTTTCCAGAGTCGTCTCTCTTAATGAAGGGTCGCCCTTTATACCTATCTGCACACTGGTTTCATTCAATCCGGTCGCACTTACTATGCTTTCTCTAAGCAACAGCTCCTCAAGATCATTATCAGATTCAGATATCTGCTCACTCATCTTAATACCCTATAAAATATTTAAATAACACTAAATATGTCATTTCCATTGAAGCAAAGCATTTACCAGACTAATATCATATCTATATGAATGATGCTTATGATAATCCACCCGAAAAAAAGATTGCTGGCAAAATGTTTATTGTCATGTGGATTATTTTTATTGCCCTGCTTTCATACCTGTTCAATATTATACTTGATAAACAAAGTAACCCTAACCAAAATTTATCATCTATTCAGCTTCAGAGTGGCATTATTGAAATCGTGTTACAACGTAACCGCTATGGTCATTATGTCACCGATGGAAAAATCAATAACCAGGAGGTCGTTTTCATGCTGGATACTGGCGCAACTGATGTCTCCATCCCCAGGCATATAGCCGAAGACCTGATGCTTAAACAGGGACATGCCATGATCTACGGCACAGCAAATGGCGATATTACGGTTTATGCAACCCAGCTAAAAAACATCTCCATTGACCAGATCAAACTTGATAATATAAAAGCAACTATTAATCCCAATACTGATGAATCAGTTGTGCTTCTTGGCATGAGCTTTTTAAAGCATCTTGAATTTACCCAGAGAGGCGACTCGCTCATACTTCGCCAGTACCCAGAGCAGTTATGAACTTTTGCAGCCAATGCGGTGCCACACTAAACTTAACTATTCCAGATGGCGATACTTTACCACGCCATGTTTGCATCCAGTGTGAAACAATCCATTATCAGAATCCAAAAATTATTACTGGCACAATTCCCGAATGGGACAACAAAATACTTCTTTGCCAACGGGCCATAGAGCCTCGTCATGGCCTCTGGACTTTACCCGCAGGCTTCATGGAGAATAATGAAACATCACTACAAGGCGCTATACGCGAATCCCAGGAAGAGGCAAATGCACAAATCTCCAATCCGTCACTCTTTTGTGTATTCAGTATACCGCATATATCGCAGGTCTACATGCTTTATCGAGGAACCTTAATTAATGGCTACGCCAGTCCTGGCAATGAAAGCCTTAAAGTTGAGTTGTTTGATGAAAATTCTATTCCCTGGGACTCAATTGCTTTTCCAGTAATTACAGAGGCATTAAAACTATATTTCAAAAACACCGGTAGTTCAGGATCTATTACTCATAGTGGTGATATTATTCGCCATGAAGGCAAACTCATCATTAATTATTACTAGACCGTGACTTCATCTACAGTTAATTTATTTTCTGTCAGACAATTATCTCCATTTACTGGCAATATACAGATAATTTCAACTCCTTTTGCTCGGGCCCTGTCTCTTAATGGTACTAACTGGCAAATTCAGGTTATCTGCGAGTCTCACCAGCAGCAATGGAATATTAATTCTAATCAGTCGCACAATCGACGATTTATTATTTATGGAACCTGGGACAAACACAACCAGTTATCACGTTACCCAATTGACCCAATGCTCGATGTTCCAGACCAGACTTTGATTGAAAATGAATTAATATCAAGCATTATTAACAATCTCAATCAACTGCCATTTCCAGCAAATGACTTTTATGAATTATGGCTTCTTGATAACACTTTATATCTACCTGTTGCACTCCTTACAACAACTTATAATAACAATTTAATTAATTCTATATCTGTACCCAATCGTTGGCGCGCAGGCATACAATCTGATTATGGTCATCCTTTTTTCAGTAACCATTCAAACAATATTTTCATAATGCTTGAATCTATTATTCATCAACAAACCAATCAACCGATCTGTGCTCAATGGTTTCATCGCCAACATGACAGAAGCGGTATTGGGCTCTCTGGTCAGAATATTGATGCCAATCTTATCAATCGCTCACTTACTGCCGATACCTTTCCTGAACTCATAATCAAATCAATCTGGGATGACAATCATACATTATCTATCATTGATGATTACCTAAGCTGGCTCTCTCCTCGATTGCTAAGCCTGCAACATCTTTCTCGAGACACACGTTCCAGACTTGAAAATAAGTGTCAGCACCTTGCAGAAGAAGTTTACAAATACCACCGAGTTTACCCTGAAATTATCAACCGAAAACTAATTAACAAACTCATTGTTCAAACAGAACTCACCCGATCTAACTCTTAAATTAGTGACTTTAATGTCATATCATTTTACTATTTAGCCACATAAACACCTGGTATAAATAATGACAAGAAAAGTTGATGTTGCAATTATCGGTGCCGGCAGCGCTGGCCTCTATGCTTTAAGCCAGGTTAAACGCTTTACAGATAACTTTGTACTTATCGATGGTGGCGAGCTGGGCACTACCTGTGCACGTGTTGGATGCATGCCTTCCAAAGCAATGATACAGGTAGCAGAGGATTTTCACAGGAAGTCAATTTTTAACCGTGAAGGTATTGAAGGTAGCGAGAATCTTGTACTTAACCAGGCAGATGCCATGGAATATATACAGGATTTACGGGATACATTTGTCGATCGAACCCTGAGTCACTCTATTGATCAGCTCGACGATACCAAACTCATAGAATCCAATGCAAAATTTATTGCACCTCATCTTCTTGAAACAGAAGATGGCACCCAGATACAGGCAGATAAAATAATTCTGGCCACAGGCTCCAGTCCTTTCATTCCATCTGACTGGAAACAATTTTCTGACCATATCATAACAACAAATGAATTATTCGAGTTAGAAGACCTACCCAAATCAATTGCTGTTATAGGACTTGGCGTTATCGGCCTTGAAATAGGCCAGGCATTATCTCGAATGGGTGTAGATGTTACCGGCATAGACCAGAAAATGTACATCGGAGGTATATCAGATGACCTTGTCAACTCAACTGCAATTGATATCTTTAACAAGGAATTCCCTCTCTGGCTCGGCCATCCTGCTAATGTTAGTCATGCTGATAATAATCGACTCAAAGTAACAGCTGGTGATTCCTCAGTCATCGTCGATAAACTTCTTCTTTCTATTGGTCGAGCACCGAATATCAATAGCCTCAACCTTGAGGCAGCAGAAGTTACTACTCTACCCTCAGGTGTTCCTGTATATAACCCATCCACCATGCAAACAACAAACCCTCATATTTTCATGGCTGGCGATATAACTGGCTCAAATGCCTTGTTACATGAAGCTGGATTTGAAGGCCGTATCGCAGGCTACAACGCAATGCAAAAATCTCCCGTCTCTTTCAGGCAGAAAACACATATTGGAATAACCTTTTCTGATCCTAATATAATTTCTGTTGGCCAAAATTTGCATCAACTCGACCAGGCCACTATTACCATAGGCGAAATTAAACTGGCTCCTGTTGGCAGAGCACTTATTATGGGTAAAAACAAAGGTATTATTCGCCTCTACGCGGAGACAACCTCAGGAAAACTTCTAGGTGCATCCATGGTTTCAGTTAAAGGCGAAAATCTTGCTCATTTACTTTGCTGGGCAATTGAAATGAATCTTACTGTTTACGATTTATTAAAAATGCCTTTTTATCACCCGGTAATTGAAGAGGCGCTACAGGCCGCCTTATATGACCTAAGATCAAAACTCCCTCATAAAGACCATGACTTGCCTGTTGAATTACAAATGGAATAAATTTAATTTCAAATCAATTAATAATTCTGTTTGACTTACTTAATACTCTTTCAACTAACTTTTAAAATACTTCTATATTTATAACTTATGAAAAATATCATTTTTAATACACAATTAAGCACATTTGAAAAAGACGTAATTGAAGCATCAAATAACAACCCCATTCTTCTTGATCTATGGGCTGACTGGTGCTCACCATGCCTTGTAATAGCGCCCATACTGGAAAAAGCTCTTCAGGAATTTGACAATCAAATTTTACTGGCCAAACTTGAAGTTGATGAAGGAGATAATATGAAAATAGCCGGACATTATAAAGTCCGAGGTTT
>JAOUQA010000158.1 GCA_029879605.1 Gammaproteobacteria bacterium | reverse complement strand
ATGCTGTACCACTAAATAGCATAAAAGGTGTAGTACGTATGGCTGGGCCAGAGCTGCAAAGTATTTATGATACAGTAGATGGACGATATGAGTTTGCAGGTGTTCAATATGAGCTTAAACAGCTGAATTTTCTGTTAGCTGGCCAGCAGGAAGATTACTCTATGAGGACAGAGTTGTTTCCAGTTTTACTTGTGCATGTCGGCGATCAAAAAATCGCATTACATGTAGATGACTTGCTAGGTCGGCGTGAAATTGTTGTTAAGCCAGTTGGCCCACAAATTAGCACAGTTAGAGGTATTTCAGGTGCAACAATACTGGGTGATGGACGAGTTGTTCTGATTCTCGAAATGAATAATCTTGTTCTTGGCGAAGCTCTGTTCCATGTTGCAGGAGAGGATGAAGAAGCACAGGCAGAGGTTGTAGAAGATACTGTACCTCTGGTTATGGTAGTTGATGATTCAATTACCATCAGGAAAGTAACTGCACGTATGCTGGAGCGTAATGGCATGAAAGTAGTTACTGCCAAAGATGGAGTTGATGCAGTGGCACAGTTACAGGAAATTGTGCCAGATATAATGCTGCTGGATATTGAAATGCCTCGTATGGATGGATACGAAGTTGCAACACATGTAAGAAATAATGATCGTATCAAAGACCTGCCTATTATTATGATTACATCCAGAACCGGGGCTAAGCACAGGGATAAGGCAATGGAAATAGGCGTAAATAATTATCTAGGTAAGCCTTACCAGGAAGATGAGCTTATGGAAAACATCAATGGTCTGCTTGGGTAATTGTTAAATGTCAGATACTGAACAACAGATAAAATGCGTATTGCTTTCAGTGAATGAAGCTCAGCTTGTACTTCCAAAGAAGGCAGTGGCAGAAGTTGTTGCGATTAAGAATATAATTAACGTTGCAAATAAACCTGGCTGGATGCTGGGATACCTGGATTGGCGTGGCAAATCAATTCCACTGGTTTCAATAGAAGCAATGGGCGGTGTTCGCATGCCAAGCCTGGCCAGCGGAAATGTAAGTGCTGCTGTGGTTTATGTGATTGGTGAAAATGCACCTTTTCAGTTTATGTCATTCCTGGTCCAGGGAACACCAAAGGTTGTAAACCTGAAGTCAGCAAGTGTGGTAGCTGATGAAGAAGAAATGCAGCATCCAGTCATAGATCAGGGTGTGCTAATACATGGTGAAAAAGCTGGTATTGTCGACCTGGAAAAATTAGAAGCAATCATAAAATATGTTATGACTTGAATTCTCCCCACAGGCTCTGGATGGCAGAAATGCCTGCAATGGCCGCTGTTTCAGTTCTCAAGATTCTATTACCAATTTTAATACCCGTAAAACCAGCTTGTCTTGAAAGTTTTACTTCATTATCTGAAAGACCGCCTTCGGGACCTATAAGAAGAAAGTAATTGTTATCTACAGGCTTAATGGAATGCAAGCTAGAGTCAGATAATGGGTCAAATACCAGCTTTGTGCCGCTTAATGGCGTATTGATTAATTCTGAGAGATTAATAACTGGTGAGAGCTCAGGTAATTCATTGCGCCCACACTGCTCACAGGCACTTATGATTATTGATTTCCAGTGAGATAATTTTTTGTGCTGGCGATCATCATTAAGGTTGATGGAAGTATGCTCTGAAATCAGGGGTATGATTTTTGAACACCCGAGTTCAGTTGCTTTCTGTATTGCCAGGTCCATTCTGTCGGATTTTGATATGCACTGTAACAGGGTAATTGAAATAGAAGGAGTAGTAGAAATATTAGAGTGATGGATTATTGAAGCAAAAGTTTTTTTGTTATCAAGTATTAATTCAGCGGTGTATTCACCATTTTTGCCGTTAAAAATAGTAAATTGTTGCTTATTTCGTAGACGGAGTACCCTGGTTAAATGATGAGAAGACTGACGATCAAGTTCAACAGTTGTGTTTAAGTTCAGGTCTGTATCAAGATAAATGCGAGTTGTTCTCATGGCATGGTTACAAACTGATCATTGGAAATATGATAAGTGTATGAGTAAAAAAAAGACAGCGCAAGAGGAGACGTTTGTACCTGCGGTTAAATAGTAAGGTCGTTCCAGATTCGAAGTGTTGCTTCTGATTGATTTAAGGTATAAAAATGCAATCCTGGCGCGCCAGCATCAAGTAGTTGCTGACATAGATGTGTAACAACCTCCGCACCAAATTCTTTTATGGAATCAGTGTCATCACCAAAGTCACTCAGCCGCTTACGTAACCAGCGTGGGATTTCTGCACCACAGGCATCTGAAAAACGCGATAAACTTGTGAAGTTTGTAATAGGCATAATGCCTGGTATAACTGGGATATCTAATGCGAGTTTTTCACAGCTATCTATAAATCTGAAATAGGCGTCAGCATTATAAAAATACTGTGTTATGGCCGAGTCAGCACCAGCATCAATTTTACGTTTAAAGTTTTTAAGGTCATCCGATGCTGATTCTGATTGTGGATGAAATTCAGGATAGGCGGCGACTTCAATTTTAAAGTGATCACCGGTAGTTTGCCTTATATATTCAACCAGTTCATTAGCATAATTAAATTCACCTGGAGATAACATACCAGAAGGGATATCACCACGTAGGGCAACAATACGCTTAATATTCTGCTGTTTGTAATTTGAAAGAATTTGACTGATCTGTTCTTTATTTGAGCCAATGCATGACAGGTGAGGAGCAACATCGATGCCGGATGACTGGTTAATTTGCGTCACAGCATCAAAAGTGCGTTTCTGGGTTGAGCCTCCAGCACCAAAGGTAACTGAAAAGAATTCAGGGTTGATTTCTTTTTTTAAATTCTCACTGGTGATAAGTAATTTCTCCATGCCCTGTTCGGTTTTGGGTGGAAAAAATTCACAGCTAAACGTTTTTGAATATTGTTGTTGTGATTTCATAATGGCAGTTTTAGTCAAAAAATAAATACTGGTGCACTGCTGAATGAGTGCGCCAGTATTTTTGTCACCTGATTAATAACGATAATGATCTGGTTTATACGGGCCATTAACAGGTACATTAATATAATCAGCCTGTTCCTGAGAAAGAGCTGTTAGATTTACACCAATTTTATTCAGATGAAGGCGTGCGACTTTTTCATCCAGAATTTTAGGCAAAATATATACTTTATTTTCATACTCATCGCCTTTAGTGAAGAATTCAATTTGGGCCATTACCTGGTTAGTAAAAGAAGCAGACATAACAAAGCTTGGATGACCTGTAGCACAACCCAGGTTTACCAGGCGGCCTTTTGCCAGGATGATAATGCGTTTGCCATCAGGGAAAATAACATGATCAACCTGGGGTTTGATTTCATCCCATTCATATTTTTCCAGGGAGGCAATATCAATTTCTGAGTCAAAGTGGCCAATGTTACAAACAATAGCCTGATCTTTCATGGACGCCATATGGTCATGATTAATAACGCTTACATTACCGGTTGTGGTCACAAAGATATCACCCAGTTTAGCGGCATCATTCATGTTAACAACACGGTAACCTTCCATTGCTGCCTGTAGAGCACAGATTGGGTCAATTTCAGTAACCCATACTGTTGCACCCATGCCACGGAATGCATGTGCACAGCCTTTGCCTACATCACCATAACCAAGGACGACACAAATCTTACCGGCAATCATTACATCGGTGGCACGTTTGATGCCGTCCAGGAGGGATTCACGACAACCATACAAATTATCAAATTTTGACTTGGTGACCGAATCATTAACATTCATTGCAGGGAATAGTAGTTCACCGGCATCCATCATCTGGTACAAACGATGTACGCCCGTAGTGGTTTCTTCAGTTACACCTTTGACACTGTTTGCAATATCTGTCCATTTACTTGAACCATTAGAAATGGTGCGTTTCAGTGTATCAATAATCGCTTTCCATTCTTCGTTATCACCTGCTTTTGCGTCAGGTACTGTGCCTGATTTTTCGTACTCGGTGCCTTTATGGACTAATAATGTGGCATCGCCACCGTCATCCAGTATCATGTTGGGAGTTTGACCATCAGGCCAGGTCAGTGCTTGTTCAGTACACCACCAGTATTCCTCGATTGTTTCACCTTTCCATGCATAAACAGGTATACCTGCAGCGGCAATAGCTGCTGCTGCCTGGTCCTGGGTTGAAAAAATATTACAGGATGCCCAGCGAACCTCGGCACCAAGGGCGACTAAAGTTTCAATCAGTACGGCTGTCTGAATGGTCATATGCAAGCTACCGGTAATGCGTGCACCTTTAAGAGGTTGCTCATTAGCATATTCTTCACGCAGAGCCATCAGACCCGGCATTTCAGTTTCAGCGATACGAATTTCTTTACGTCCCCAGTCAGCCAGGGACATGTCAGCTACTTTGTAATCAGAAAAGTCGCTCATGTTAATCTCCAGAAATGAGTCATGAGCGCGGTTTAAAAAAACTATTCCTCAACATCGAGCCTGACAGACGTTAATCTGCTGCAGCGCCCCTCGATGTCGAGGTGAATCAGTTAATAAAAATTACAGGCCAGCCGCATCCTTCAATGCAGCTGCTTTATCTGTTTTTTCCCAGGTAAAATCTGGTTCTTCACGACCAAAGTGACCATAGGCGGCTGTGTTGCGGTAAATCGGACGTAACAGATCCAGCATCTGAATTAGTCCTTTAGGACGCAGGTCAAAATGTTCGCGTACCAGTTCAACGATACGATCATCATCAATTTTACCCGTGCCAAATGTTTCAACTGAAATTGAAGTCGGTTCTGCAACACCGATTGCATAGGACACCTGGATTTCGCATTTATCAGCCAGTCCTGCAGCAACAATATTTTTGGCTACGTAACGACCTGCATAAGCTGCAGAACGATCGACCTTGGATGGATCTTTACCAGAGAATGCACCACCACCATGACGTGCCATGCCGCCATAGGTATCAACAATAATTTTACGACCAGTCAGGCCGCAGTCACCCACTGGGCCACCGATTACAAATTTGCCAGTTGGATTAATGAAAAATTTAGTTTCCTTACTAATCCATTCTTCAGGTAGAACCGGCTTGATAATTTCGTCCATCACAGCTTCCTGAATCGCCTTATTGTCGATATCGGGTGTATGCTGAGTCGATAATACAACGGCTTCAATGCCCACCGGTTTGTCATCCACGTAACGGAAAGTTACCTGGCTTTTGGCATCGGGACGTAACCATGGCAGGGTACCATTCTTGCGAACCTCGGCCTGGCGTTTAACCAGTCGATGAGCATAAGTAATGGGTGCTGGCATAAGAACATCTGTTTCATTACTTGCATAACCAAACATGAGACCCTGGTCACCAGCGCCCTGTTCATGGTCATCAAACTCATCCACGCCCATGGCGATATCCGCGGACTGTTTATCAATAGAGGTAATAACAGCACAGGATTCCCAGTCAAAACCCATGTCAGAACTGTTGTAGCCAATCTCTTTTACGGTTTCACGAACGACTGCCTGCATATCGACCCAGGCTTCGGTGGTGATTTCACCTGATAAAATTACCATACCGGTGTTTACAAGTGTTTCGCAGGCAACACGTGCCTTGTTGTCCTGCTCAAAAATGGCATCAAGAATTGAATCAGAAATCTGGTC
>JAOUQA010000157.1 GCA_029879605.1 Gammaproteobacteria bacterium | reverse complement strand
CAGGCACTAATGAATGCAGATATTGAACAAATGACTGAAGTTCACCACTGTTTATCCCGTAATGGTTTTTACCAGGTACTTGAAGCCGCCCTCAGCAAACTGCCACAGGACGCCTTACTCAATGCTAAAACGCGCTGCAATGACTGGCTCAACCTGGCAAAACAGAAAGCCGAACAGGCCAGTGGTTATCCTGAGGCCTATGATTTCAAAAAAGCCGGTATCGACATTCATCAGTTTCAGGCCCTCAAGGATGTTAGCCATTTTCTTAACAGTAAATCCTAACAATATAAATCAGAGCTTGATCTAAATGACAAATTTCATAGAATGTGACCTGGAACTCAGCATTTAGCGATAAAATCGGTAAATTCATCCCCAAATAGCTAACACATAAATGACAGACATGCTCAAAACAACAATCATTACTTTTTGTATTTTATCTCTAAATATTATCGTCCCGGGTACAGGTCATGCTGGCTCAACCCGCTATGTAACTGATGAACTTACAATTCCCCTACGCAGCGGCACAACCAATCGCCATAAAATACTTAAATTTATTCCTAGCGGCACAAGGCTAAAGGTTCTTGAAACCTCGGATGATGGCAAACATATTAAAACCGAATTTAATGGCTCTGAAGGCTGGGTCAAGACCGATCTGGTCACAACATCACCCGGAGCCAAAGAACAACTCACCAAAGTTCAACGTAGACTGGATGCACTCACCAAGAATAATGCACCAATGAAACAGAAAATTGACCAGGCCAATAAACTGCTGGAAGAACTGACAGAAAAAAACAATGAACTCACACAGGAAAAACAGGACCTGCTGTCTACATTGACTAAACTAAGGGACTCAGCAGCTCACCCGATTAAAGTGGCCGAAGAAAATGAGCAATTACTAAAAGAAATACAGGCACAAAAAGATAAAAACCAGTCGCTACTTAAAGAGAATGCCTTACTTAAGGATAAAAATATTAAAGAATGGTTTGTTATTGGCGCCATTGTTTCTCTTGGCAGCCTGGTCTTTGGACTGGTTATTCCAAATATTTCATGGCGCAAGAAAAAAAGCTGGGGCGACCTTTAATTAATCCAGCTTCTTTTCCCAGAAAAGCGCAGGCCCCATTGCCGGGTCTAACTGGTACGCGACAAATCCTGAAGACTGATAAGCCGATTGTGCAGGCGCATTACCTTCAAGCACTTCCAGTGTCAGCTTACAATAATCACGAGATCGCGCCAGTTCTTCAACCTTTTTCAGCATACGACCTGCAATCCCCTGCCCCCTGTAGTGCGAAACAACCACAACATCATGAATATTTAACAGTGGTTTACAGGCAAACGTAGAAAAACCTTCAAAACCTATTAGCAAACCCACTGGCATTGCATTATCAAAAGCCAGTATCACTAAAGCTGTATCGCGACTGGCAAGCTCAGCTACCAGGTGCATCTGCGTATAAGCTGATAAAGCCTCTCCCCCACCCATAGGGTCAAGCGCATAAGCTGACAACAAATCAATAACAGCTGCTGCATGTGTGATATTTTTCAGATCAGCTTCTATTACATTTAACTCAGTAGAACCATCACTCATCTATTAGCCAGCTCATTGCTTTATTAATATCTTTAAAAAAGCCATGTGATGGTGAGCCTTCTGAAAGTCCTTCTCTTTTTTCAACAAATAGCCGGCCAAACTCCAGGACTTCTTCATTAGCTGACAGCATGGCCACCTTATTTGTTTTTAACAAAGGGTCAAATATACTGATGGCGAGCTCAGCCAGTTGCGCAAGATCATCACTGGTTAAATTAATTTTACTGATGTTTCTAAAATCATAAAGAACATTATGATCGGTATGACTAATATGATGATTGTATGTTAGCAGATGGCGCTTCAGAACAGGCAAATCCATTTCACCAGTCCAGATGATTTTAATAATCCCGGCATTATCATCAACACATACTTCGTAACTCATAGATAGCCCAGGTATAAAACTATTAATACAGATTCCATGCATCAACAGTTATCCCACATACAAGACAGCCAATCCAGATCGTCTCTATCGTTACTGACCATGCAAACTATAATGGCATATATTACTTATTACAAGAACATGGTTAACAGATAATTAATTTTTTCAGGAATATATTTATAAATTTATAACAGGAAAATACTTACATCCATCATAATGAACATGCATGCTAATCTTAGTACCATGAGAAATATTTATTCTGTTTAGCTGTTTCAGATCCAGCCCCAGAGCCCATGCAATAATACTTTTTATACTTCCTCCATGAGCAACCACTAATACACTCTGATCCTTATAATCTGCAAGTATGCCTTCAAACCCGTGCACAACACGATTATAAAATTCTGTTAAATTATCTCCTTCAGGTGGAGGGTTATTAACCGGATCATCCCAGAATAAAGAAAGTCGCCTGCTATCTTCTTCCCAAATTTGCTGACTATTTTTAGCTTCCCAGGTGCCAAATGTCATTTCCCGCATAGCATCACTGGTAATACAGTCAATATTGTTTTGCAGTGCAAAATATTTTGAAAATTCCAAACAGCGCAACATCGGTGACGTAATAACAACATCATAACCCGGCTTGCCTGCAACTGCCTGCTTCATTTGCTCCCAGCCAGGCTGACTTAATTCAACATCGGTTGAGCCAATAAAACATGAACCTGCTGTTGTTTCTCCGTGACGCAGTAAATCCAGTTTAATATCACTAACCATCTTTATTAGAAACACCTGCCTGCTCAAATGTCGCCATACCATTATGCAAAGCACAGGCATGCTTTAATAAACTAACCGCAATTGCTGCTCCACTACCTTCACCAAGCCGCATTCCCAGGTCAAGCAATGGTACTTCATCAAAATATTCCATCATTTTTTTGTGCCCAGGCTCTGCTGAACTATGTGAGAAGAATAACCAGTTTTTTACCTGTGGATTAATTTCAACAGCTGCCAGCGCAGCAGCGCTGGCTATAAAACCATCCACTAAAACAGGTATGCCTTCCTGGGCACAGGCCACATACGCAGCCGTTAAAGCCGCAATTTCAAAACCTCCCAGTGACTGCAAAATACTTACCGGGTCATTTAATTCAGATGCATGTAATCCCAGGCTTTCATTTATCACCTTCGCCTTATGTTTCACACCTTCAGCATTCAAACCTGTACCCGGACCTACAATCATCTCTGCTGGCAACTTTAATAATGCACAGGCAATAGCAGTTGCTGATGTTGTATTAGCTATACCCATATCACCACCTATAAAAAGTTGCATGGATTTATTTTTCATCCTTGCGATGGTTTCACGGCCTGATTCAAAAGCCTCAACCAGCTGATTAAAACTCATAGCAGCCTGTTGACTGAAATTATTAGTACCCGGCGCAATTCTTTGATTCATTACACCGGGAATAACATCATGATCTGCAACTGTGCCAAGATTTATTACTTCAAGCTCAGCGCCCAGTTCTTTTGCCAGCACACTAATTGCCGCACCACCACTGGCAAAATTTTTCACCATTTCCAGTGTTACCGCCTGTGGAAATGCAGAAACCCCTTCATTAGCAATGCCATGATCTGACGCAAAAACAGTAATCTGAATTTTTTCAATAACTGGTTTAGAGCTGGCCTGCATCGCTGATAATCTAACTGCAATTGTTTCTAACCGACCAAGTGATCCCGGTGGTTTCGTTAATACATTTTGATGTGCTTCAGCGCGCTGAAGCCAGTCATTATTTATTTCTGCAACTGCATTATTCATCCACTCAATATCCAAATGCTTCACCTTTTATTTTTTCTTAAACAGATTTTTATTAACCAGCCTGACCCTTCAATCTACTTGCAATACCTGCCATTACCCAGCTCACAGTATCGCAATGTTTAGCAAGATCCTGATGCAGCCAGCCTGACTCATCAATAAATCGCCGATTCAATTCACCCATTGGCACTATACCCTGCCCCACTTCATTACTTACCAGCACGAGATCACCTTTAAGATACGGTAGTATCTTAAAAAGTTTTTCTCGCTCTCTGTTAAAACAATTTTCATCTTCAGCCAGCAGTAAATTACTTAACCATAATGTCAGGCAATCCACTAACAAACATACATCTTCAGCATCATGATTTTGCAAAGCATCTGCAAGTTCTATAGTCTGTTCGATTAATAACCAGTTTTCTGGCCGATTATTTTTATGCTGTTCAATACGTGCCTGCATTTCCGCATCACCGGCGTGGGCAGTGGCAATATAAATAACTTTTTTAGCGGATATTTCCGCCTGCTGCTGGGCATAATTGCTTTTACCAGAGCGTGCACCACCTAAAACCAGATGCTTCATACTTAAAATCCTAAACTATTTTGTATTTTGGCTGTCTTTTATAAGCCAGCAATCATAACACCCTTGGCGTAAACTCAGCGAACACCTAAAATAACCCGACTTTAAATTATTAGCTTTCAGGAGGCACACTTGTCACGTCAACAGATCATCCAGCAATTAAGGGATTTTGTCAGCCAGCATATTCTCGGCCAGGAAATGCTGGTCGATAGACTGCTAATCGCACTCCTGGCTGATGGCCATTTACTGGTTGAAGGCGCGCCTGGACTGGCAAAGACGCGGGCCATCAAAATCCTGAGTGAAGGTATAGATGGCGATTTTCACCGTATTCAGTTCACCCCGGATCTGTTACCTGCCGATCTCACCGGAACTGAAATTTACCGCCCCCAGGATGGTTCTTTTAAATTTCAGCAGGGGCCATTATTCCACAATCTCATTCTCGCGGATGAAATCAACCGTGCACCGGCCAAGGTTCAGTCTGCACTACTGGAGGCCATGGCCGAGCGCCAGATAACGGTTGGTTCAGAAACCTACAAATTACCCGAGCTGTTTCTGGTCATGGCCACCCAGAACCCAATCGAACAGGAAGGCACTTACCCCTTACCTGAGGCTCAGCTGGATCGTTTCTTAATGCATGTATTTATCAGCTATCCCGATGCTGAAGCTGAAAAAAACATATTACAGCTTGCACGCAATGAAGCACGGGATAATCTCAATCAACCGACTGCTCCCTCAAAAATCTCCCAGGTTGACTTATTCGCAGCTCGCCTGGAAGTACTGGATATTCACATGGCGGACAATCTTGAGGAATACCTGTTAAACCTTACCCTGGCCACCCGTAACCCGGCTGCCTACGGTGATGAACTGGCAAGCTGGCTTGAATACGGTGCCAGCCCCCGTGCAACCATTGCTCTCGACCGATGTGCTCGTGCCTGTGCCTGGTTAGCCGGCAGGGATTTTGTCACGCCGGAAGATATCCAGACCATGGCTTATGATGTTATGCGCCATCGAATCATTCTCAGCTTTGAGGCTGAGGCGGAAGGCATCACCACTGATCACTTTATTAAAGAACTAATTAATCGCATTGCTGTTCCATAATCATGCCTGACCAGTCCACTGATATTATTGCCGATGATATAGTGCGCGTTAAACAGTCCACGCTGATTGGCCTGCACCGTGCCGCCCACAACCTGCCGCTTAGATCCGGTAAAATTGCTGCCCAGTTAAGTGGCAATTACATCTCCGCCTTTAAAGGCAGGGGCATGGAATTTGATGAAGCA
Source organism: Gammaproteobacteria bacterium (assembly GCA_029879605.1). Classification (GTDB taxonomy): domain Bacteria; phylum Pseudomonadota; class Gammaproteobacteria; order SZUA-229; family SZUA-229; genus JAPHQX01. Next base: position 13 of record JAOUQA010000157.1, on the reverse strand, counting down.
CGCCCCTACCAGG
>JAOUQA010000156.1 GCA_029879605.1 Gammaproteobacteria bacterium | reverse complement strand
CCGTTTGCCCTGTAACTGTGAGCGCTGGTCGATGTAGTGCAGGCGCAAGGGATTGATATCATGCAGGGGTTTGAATTCACCCTGGGTATCCCACCAGCGACTGGCCAGTTCTTCGAATTTACTTATTTCACTTTGGTCAACATTCAGTGTGGTCATGTTTTTTTGGTCCGGCTTTTTACCTGAGAGGCAGCATCAATATATATAGTGTGTTACTGGCTGGAGATTTTATCATTCCATTGACGGGTTTTGCGCAGTATTTTCTGTTCATCCAGGGTGGTGAGCGCACGGGCTGTTAACAGGTGTTTACCGGCGACCCAGACATCGGTGACCTGGTTACGGTTACAGCTGTAGACCAGGTGGGATACGGGGTGGTAGACCGGTGCGCTTTCCAGTGTTTCAAAATCAATGGCGACGATGTCGGCATATTTGCCGGTTTCCAGTGAACCGATGGACTGATCTAGTCCCAGTGCCCGGGCACCATTAATGGTTGCCATGCGCAGCGCCTGTTCGGCACTGACCGCAGTTGCATCCTGGGCAACCCCTTTGCCCAGCAAGGCGGCGGTTCGCATTTCACCAAGCATGTCCAGGTCATTGTTACTGGCTGAACTGTCGGTACCCAGTGCCACGTTAATGCCGGCATCGAGTAATCGCTGGGTGGGGCAGAAGCCACTGGCCAGTTTTAAATTGGATTCCGGGCAATGGGCTATGTGGCTACCGGATTTGGCCAGCAGGGTAATTTCATCATCGGTCAGCTGGGTCATGTGGACAGCAACCAGGTTCGGTGAGACCAGTCCCAGTTCATGCAGTCTTTGCAGTGGTCGTTTACCGGTGTTTTTCACAGCCTCTTCCACTTCATGGGCGGTTTCGTGCACATGGATATGCACGGGTAAATCCATTTCATCTGCCAGCATGCGTATTTTTTGCAAAGGTTCATCGGACACGGTAAAGGGCGCATGGGGCGCAAACGGGGTGTGAATCAGGGAGCTGCTGCGGTATTTATCCCTGAGATCCAGGCCTTTTTCAATATATTCATCGGCCTGCTGTGCCCAGATGGTCGGGAAGTCGATGACGATCAGGCCAACACAGGCACGCATTCCTACACTTGTGGCAACCCGGGCCGTGATATCGGGAAAGAAATACATATCATTGAAACAGGTCGTGCCGGAGCGAAGCATTTCTGCCATGGCCAGTTCACTACCGTCCTGGATAAATTCTTCGGTTACCCAGCGTTGTTCAGCAGGCCAGATATGATTATTCAGCCAGTCCATAAGTGGCAGATCATCGGCCATACCCCTGAACAGGTTCATGGCTGCATGGGTATGTGAATTGATCAGGCCCGGAATCAGGGCGTGTTTGTTATAGTCGTTTTCTACATGAGCCTGGTATTGGGATTTCGCCTGTTCTGTCGGTAGAATATCGATAATACGGCCGTCATGGATTGCAATGCTGTGCTGATCCAGCACCGGGTCCCCGTCTGTGACAGGAATAACCCAGCGAGCATGTAAAAGAGTGTCAATGGATTTCATGGCAAAGCAAGATACCCCGAGCATTAGATGGCTGCAAGTGCAATCACTACAAAAACCCACTAATTGTGCTGTTGTGGACTAATATATAGTGTTATAAAACTATAAACGTCTAATAATTAAGTATTAATAATATATGGAGAGAAATAAATGCCAGTTTTAACCAAGTTTCGAGTTTTACCTGTAGTCGCAATCAGCGCCCTGTTTGCGTTTGCCCTGACTGGTTGTAATCCCAAAGTGACTCGCACCAGTGCGGATGAAGTAACTGATTTAAGTGGTAACTGGAATGATACCGATTCAAGACTGGTGTCTGAAGAAATGATTCAGGATGTATTATCCCGTAAGTGGCTGAGTCAGTTTAATCGTAAACATGGAAAGACACCGGTAGTCATTGTGGGTACAGTAAAAAACCTGAGTCATGAACATATCAATACGCGTACTTTTATTAACGATCTTGAAAAAGAACTGATTAATTCCGGTGAAGTAGAATTCGTTGCCTCTGCTGGTGAGCGTGATGAGCTGAGACAGGAAAGAAAAGAACAGGATCTTCATTCCCGAGAAGATACTCGTAAAGCGATGGGCCAGGAGATTGGTGCAGACTTTATGTTAAAGGGATCAATCAATACGATTGTTGATGCAGTAAAGGGTGAGCAGGCTCGATTTTACCAGATTGATTTAACACTGATTGACCTGGAAAGTAATCGTAAAGTCTGGGTTGGCCAGAAAAAAATCAAGAAAAAAATCGAAAAAGGCGGTATTCGTTTTTAATTGATTGGAATGTTTTCATCTCTGACTCAGTTCCCGTTGATGGGGCTGAGTTTTACTTTCAGTTGTTATTCTGTTTTATCGATCTCGCGAGTTAGTTAATATGGATTTTTTTAGTCGTTACCCCGTAGTTCAGTTGCTGGTATTAATTAGTATTATGCTGTTAGAGGGCTGTGCAACTTCTGCTCTCAAGTCTAAAGATATGCGTACAGCTCTGAGCCAGGGGCGTCCTGATGTGGCTTTAAAAGAGCTTGAACAAAAAGGTGAAACAGATGATGTCATGGTGAATATGAATCGTGGCATTGTACGTCGCATGGTGGGTGATTTTCAGGGCAGTAACCAGGCACTGGAACTTGCCAAGCGCCGTATTGATGAGCTGTATGCGACCAGCTTAACAGAGCAGGCTGGTGCCCTGATGATTAATGACGAAAGTATCAGTTTTGAAGGTGATCGTTATGAGCAGGTGCTGGTACATGCATACAAGGCACTTAATTATATTGCGCTGGGTAATATAGATGCGGCCCGGGTTGAAGTTCTCCAGTCAGATGTAAAAATGATGGAGTGGGGTGAGGCACCGGAAGAAGATCCATTTATGCGTTACCTGGCAGGTATTATTTTTGAAGCGCTGGGTGAAAAAGATCAGGCAATCGTGGCGTATCGAAAAGCCGTGGGTGTTTATCGATCGACAAAGAAAAAACATGGACTGGCAGTGCCCCGGCACTTACAGGATGATTTTTTACGAATACTGGCTGAGGAAAATCGCTGGAGTGAGTATAAGCAGTACAAACACAAGTTTGGCCTATCGTCATGGCAAAAGCCTGAGACAAAAGGTATGGGCGAGTTAATTGTGTTATTACATAATGGTCTTGCGCCTCAACGTAATGAGCACTCTATTCAAACATGGTCCAATGAATTGTCACTGAATATTAAAATTGCTTTACCTGTGTATGCACTGCCACCAGAGTCAGTGACACAGGCCCGGTTGTCTTATTTGGGTGTGCAGAAATACCTGGAAACAGTTGAGAATGTTGATGGTCTTGCGCGGGCTGCATTACAGTCCGATATGCCGGTGATAACCACCCGTGCTATTGCGCGTGCTGTGCTTAAGAAAAAAAGTGAAAAGAAAATGGAAGAGCGCCAGGGAGGCCTGGCGCAACTGGCAATGTTTATTGTTAATCGTGCTACAGAAATTGCAGATACACGTTGCTGGAATACCTTGCCCCAGGAAATACAGCTGGCTCGGGTTTTTTTACCGGAAGGACAACATACAGTACAACTGGAGGTGCTAGGTAAAAACGGTGCAGTAGTGGATATGATAGAACTGAATGCAACTATTAAAAGTGGTAGTAAAACGATTTTATCAGAACACTGGACTGCACCCAGGACAGCTGCAAAAACGGTTGCAGTTAATACTGAAGCTGAGACCAGGGTTAAATTCTGATTGACACGGGCAGGGTGACATTCTGATGATACAGATAGGGTATTAATGATGAAGCAAACAATATTTTTGAAATCAGTAACTGTATTCGGTTTGTTGCTGGTTACGGCAAATGTAAATGCACGGCCGGACTGGATTGATAAAGAGCCGGTTAATTATCCTCATCAACAGTTTGTAACCGCTACCGGTTCAGCGTCCAAGCTGGAACTTGCCAAAGATCGTGCACTGGCAAACCTGGTTAAAGTATTTGAATTAAAAATCCAGGAAGAATCCATAGCTCGATCGGATACCCAGGTTAATGTTAAAGATGGCGAGGAAACTGTTTCGAAAGCCGATCGCCTGGAGCGACAGATTTCAGTACAGACGGATAAAGTGATTGATGGTGCACGCGTGGTTGAAACCTGGCAGGATGAAGAGGTGTTCACCTATCATGCCCTGGCGATACTTGATCGTACCCAGGCTGGTAATAATATTCGCCAGGAAATGTCACGCCTGGATGATGAAACGGAAACTGAACTGGACCAGGTGAAAAAACTCACTGATCCTTTGCAGGTTATGACCGGGCTTAACCGGGCACTGGTTAATCAACAGCAACGATTGTCATTACAGAAAATGCTGAAAGTGATCGATCTCAAAGGGATGGGGCGTTCATCATTATGGAGCCAGGCCGAGTTAAATAATCAGCTTGAAGAAGCCCTGCTTAATTTAAAGATTGGGGCTGTTGCTGACAAAGATCCCATTGGTGGCCTGGAGAAAACATTAAAAGCCGCCATGGGTAATGCCGGCATGCCCGCAGTGAAAGGCATGGGAGATTATACCCTGGTAGTGAGCCTTGATGTGCAGGACCTGGGAAAACGTGAAGGCTGGTACTGGTTAAGAGGTAAGTTGTCATTAAAAATGGTTCAGGTCTCTAGCGGGCAGATCCGTGGTGAAAAACAATGGCCATTAAAATCATCGGCTTTAGAGCGTCGGGAAACAGATGATCGTTTAATGTCGCGAGTATCAAAAACTTTGAACAAAGAGTTAAAGACTGTTATCTTGTCGTTCGCGACAGGTACTATAAATAACTGATGTGACAATGAACGAAAAACACGATTCCATAAGGGCTATCAACTGGCGTGACGATAGCCTTTTTTTATTAGATCAGCGAATACTGCCACAAAAGAATACCGAGCTTGAATTAACCACACCAGTTGAAGTGGCTAATGCAATTAGGGATATGGTGGTTCGTGGTGCGCCGGCAATTGGTATTACAGCTGCTTACGGTGTTGTGCTGGCAGCGCGTATACGTTACCAGCAAAATGCAGATAGCTGGAAGCAGCTTATTCGTGACGATATAAATGTATTAGCTAAATCAAGGCCGACCGCGGTTAATCTTTTCTGGGCACTGGAGCAGATGCAGCAGGTGATTCAGACTATTGAAGGTGATCCCTTCGATATATTAAAAAACACGGCTGATCAAATTCACCAGGATGACGTTGCAGCAAATTATGCCATGGGCCAGCTGGGTGCAAATTTAATTGCTGCGGGCAGTGGTGCAGTATTAACTCATTGCAATGCGGGTGCACTGGCTACGGGTGGTTATGGTACTGCGCTGGGTGTTATTAGAAGTGCCTATGCTGAAGGTAAAATTAATCATGTTTATGCAGATGAAACTCGACCCTGGATGCAGGGCTCACGCCTGACTGCCTGGGAAATGGTGCAGGATAATATTCCCGTGACTTTATTATCGGAAGGTGCGGCCGCTACGTTAATGAAACAGGGCAAAATCAGCTGGGTGATTGTCGGTTCTGATCGCATTGCAGCGAATGGTGATGTGGCAAATAAAATTGGCACCTACAGCCTGGCGGTCAATGCGCGTCATCACGGTGTTAAGTTTATGGTGGCAGCACCTACGACAACCGTGGATATGG
>JAOUQA010000155.1 GCA_029879605.1 Gammaproteobacteria bacterium | reverse complement strand
GCAGGCACTGGCGAGACAACAGCTTCTGCCAGGCCTGAAATAAAAATAAATAAAAATAATAATTTAGAAAATCTCTTGCTCACCATTGTCATTTCCCGCTTCTATACCTGTTTAATCAAATAATACACTAGCAGCATCATGCCCGATATCATTCAAATTTCTTAACACGCGATATGCAAGATCCATATTAGGTATAGGACCTATACGTACACGATAAAACTTCTGCCCATCCAGTTGCGCCACATGCACACGAACACTTTTAAAACGTTTGTCACGCAACTCAGTTGCCATTTTCTCAGCCTGTTGTTCGCCTGTAAATGCAGCCACCTGGACATGAATCCTGCTATTACCTGTATCTGCAGTTGATACCGCTTCTATTGAAGCTGTATTTAGATCAAGCCCTGAAGTATTAATTGTTCTGATTTCCACTGGCCCGGTACCTGTACCCGTAATACCCAGTTTGGTTGCCGCCGCATAGGATAGATCAATAATCCGACCATCATGAAAAGGGCCTCGATCATTAACCTTAACAATAACTTTTTTTCCATTTTCCAGGTTCCTGACTTCAACATAGGTCGGCAATGGCAATGTTTTATGAGCCGCTGTCATGGCATACATATCGTATTCTTCACCGCTGGATGTTTTTCTACCATGAAACTTTGTTCCATACCAGGATGCTTCGCCTTTCTGCACAAACCCCTGGTTAGATTTCATAACATGGTAGGTTTTACCCATCACCTCGTAAGATTCAGGATTTCCATAACGACTAAATGGCTCATTAACTGGTACAGCATCACGTATCTTATCTGGATCCAGCCTGACATTAGATGGTGCACTATCCCGTACAGAACAGGAAGTCATCACCAGGGAAAACAATACAGTTATTAATATTCGAACCTGCATTAACGACTCGCAAAATATTCAGAAGCAACAGCCTGCCCCAGCTGATACACAGCCATGGCATATAAAGGACTGTGGTTATACCGGGTAATCACATAAAAATTATGTAGCCCCAACCAGTATTCCTGTCCTTTCTTGCCCTCAAATTTCAGCAGGGTAGCCATTTCATCATCCGCAAAAGTCTGTAATGGTACTGCGCCTTTCTTTTTAAATTCTTTTATCTGAGTATGAGGTTTCATTTTTTTGCTACCCAGTTCACGAGCATCATTACTGACCTGGGCCCGACTCACAATCGGCTTGCCTTTTAACCAGCCATGACGACTGAAATAATTCGCCACGCTGCCAATTGCATCCGGTGTACTGGTCCATAAATCACGTTTTCCATCACCATCAAAATCAACCGCGTAGGCTCGAAAACTACTGGAAATAAATTGTGGCATCCCCATCGCACCAGCATATGAGCCCTTCAGGCTACGCGGATCAACCTGCTCTTCTCGACTCATAAGCAAATATTCTTTTAATTCTTTACGAAAAAACTGTTCCCGACTGTCACGTCTTTCCTGGGTTGTATTTTCCAGCGGGTAATCAAATCCCAGGGTAGTTAAGGCATCCAGCACCGGGTAATTACCACTACGAGTGCCATAAAATGTTTCTACACCAATAATTGCAACGATAATTTCAGCAGGCACACCATATGCCTGTTCAGCTCTTTTTAATTCGTCCTGATGCTCACGCCAGAACTGCACACCCTTAACAATTCGATTCTTGGTTATAAAAATAGGACGGTAATCTTTCCATGGTTTACCTTCAGCTGGACGCGCAATCGCCTCAATAGCGGTTGTCTGTTTCTTAACATGCTGCATTAAAGTCATTAGCTGATTTTTATCGAAACCGTGCTGAGCCACCATTTCAGCGATAAATTCCTGTACATCCTGCCTTTGATTATAGTTTGCAGACACAACACTATAAGGAGCAAACACACTTAACAAAGCTATTATCATCAGCACTTTTTTCATTATTTTTTACCCGGAGTTTCTCAAATTATTTCTATTTTCAGCCATCAACCAAACCTGACATCATCTTGCCCATATTCTTCGATGTGTATTAATTGACATTAGAATACCAAAACTGGCCATCAAAGTTACCATTGAAGTACCACCATAACTAATTAAAGGTAATGGTACCCCAACCACGGGCAAAATTCCTGAGACCATTCCCACATTCACAAATAAATAGACAAAAAAGGTAACACTGATACTACCGCCCAGTAATCGTCCATAGCTATCCTGGGCCTGTACTGCAATAACCAGCCCCCTTAATATTATAAATATATACAGCGCCAGTAAAAACATACCTCCAATCAGACCGAATTCTTCGGCAAATACCGCGAAAATAAAATCGGTTGACTGCTCTGGCAGGAAATCCAGGTGTGACTGGCTGCCATTTAGCCAGCCTCGACCATATATCCCACCTGAACCAATCGCTATTTTTGACTGAATAATATGATAGCCGGTTCCCAGCGGGTCACTCTCCGGGTTAAGGAATGTCAGTACTCGATTACGCTGGTAATCATGCATATAATGCCAGAGTACGGGCAGCAGAGCCGCACCTGAAATACCCAGAAACACCATGATACGCCAGCTAAGCCCGGCCAGAAAAACAACTAAAAACCCGGCAGCAAATATAATCAGCGCCGTGCCCAGGTCGGGCTGCTTGGCGATTAACAGCGTCGGCAATAACAATAAAACGGCGGCCACTAACAGGTGCTTAAACCGGGGCGGCAACGGCTTGTCAGAAAAATACCAGGCCAGCATCATCGGTGTTGCCAGCTTCATCATTTCTGACGGCTGAAAACGAACAAACCCAAGATCCAGCCAGCGCTGAGCACCCTTGCCCATATCACCAACTGTCAGCACAAGAATCAGCAGGATAATCCCAATACTATAAATCCAGGGTGACCAGAACCGCAGCGCAGTGGGTGACACATGTGCCAGTATCAACATAATGATAAAAGCCAGGAATAATCGTGTAATCTGTTTGTTAATTAGCGACATAGACTGATCACCGGCGCTATACAAAACCACCAGGCCAGCGGTACTTAATAACAGGATACCCATCAGTAACAGGGGATCCAGATGTAGCATCTGCACCAGCTTTATAGAAAAACTGTGTTCCTTGTTATTGTTTCCGAACCCACTATCACCAATCATTTCTATCCCCGTGTTTCGAGCCAACTATATTGTGCTTCCCTGATCACAATTCCTGTTCCTTTGTTTCGAGCCAACTATATTGTGCATTGCTGATCATGATACTTATTCTTTTGTTTGAAGCCACGTATCGAGTATTTTCCTAACGATCGGCGCTGCAACACTACTACCACTACCACCATTTTCAGCAATAACCGCTATGGCAATTTCCGGTTTATCTGCCGGTGCAAAAGCCACAAACAAAGCGTGATCACGTAATTTTTTAGCAATGGTATCTTCATCGTATTCAGCATCCTGAGCCACACCAAATACCTGGGCAGTTCCTGTTTTACCTGCCATTTTAAATTTTAGCCCTATTCCACTAGAACGAGCAGTACCCCTGATACTGTGCACTACATTGACCATACCCTTGATAACATGATCCCAGTTCTGTGGACGATTTAATTTTATTTCTGGCAAAGGAACTGGTTCTTTCACCCTGCTTTCACCTGTAGCAGGATCAAAAATTTCATTCAGTAAGCGCGGTCGATAACCTTTGCCTCGCATCGCCAGTATGGATGTTGCAGATGCAAGCTGCATCGGTGTTGCCAGTACATAGCCCTGCCCAATCCCGGCAATCAATGTTTCTCCCGGAAACCATATTTTATTACGGGTACGCATTTTCCATTCTCGTGAAGGCAACAAACCGCCTTTTTCACCCTGGATATCAACCCCGGTCGGCTTACCAAAACCAAACTTCTGCATGAAATCATGTATCCGATCAATACCCAGACGGTTTGCCAGTTCGTAATAATAGACATCACAGGATTCCGCCAGTGCATCCTGCAGATCCACATGACCATGACCGGTTTTTTTCCAGTCCCTGTATCTACGCTCCTCATTCGGTAACATATAGAAACCTTCACAGGGAATAGTCATTTTATGCCCAATCACTTTGCTTTCCAGGCCCGCAAGTCCCACAAACTGTTTAATAGTTGATCCGGGAGGGTACTGACCATACAGGGCACGGTTGTACATAGGGCGAGTATCGGGATTCTGTAGTCGCTGGTAATCTTTAAGCGCAATACCATGCACAAACAGGTTAGGGTCATAGATGGGCATACTGACCAGTGCCAGTATTTCTCCATTATTCGGATTCATCACCACCGCTGCCCCGTTATAATCTTCCAGTGATTTTTCGGCAACAGACTGTAAACGGGTATCCAGTGACAGGATCAGGTTATTACCCGGTACCGGCTGTTTCTTTTCAAGAACCCTTAAAATGCGTCCCTGAACATTAACCTCGACACTCTGGTGACCAACCTTGCCATGTAATTCATCTTCATAAAATCGCTCCAACCCTGTTTTGCCAATATGACTGGTACCCGCGTACTGGGTTTGATCAACTATTTTTAATTCATCTTCATCGATACGCCCTACATAACCCATGACATGAACAGCACTTTTGCCCTGCGGGTAAAAACGGCTTAAACGAGCACTAATATCCATACCGGCATATTTATGGCGATTTACTGCCAGGCGAGCGACTTCATCATCAGATAATGCAGTACGCAGGGGAATAGCTTCAAAGGGACGACTGCGTTTTATCGCCTTACGAAAACGTTTGAGCGTTGACTCATCCAGCTCCACCAGTTGCCCCAGCTCAGTAAGCAGCCAGTCCATATCCTCTACCTGCTCTGGCGTAACTTCCAGTCGATATGACGGACGATTCTCTGCCAGTATCACACCATTACGGTCATAAATCAGGCCCCGGTTAGGGGCAATAGCCATAAGGCGGACACGATTATTTTCAGACAGTTTATTAAAATGCTTATGTTCCAGCACCTGAAGATTAAACAGGCGAATAAATAACACAAAAATGAGTAGCAGACAGACAACAGCAGCAACCAGCGCACGTCGTCTGAAGACGTTTTGTTCCTGAAGGTGATCTTTTATAAGGGTACGATGCAGCATTCAACTCTTGTATAACATTAATTATTTTTCCAGTCGATTGTAACGTTCAATACTGGTCATAATTTCTTTTTTCGCCGCTTCCACGCCAACCCAGTTTTCCACCTTCACCCACTTACCAGATTCCAGGGCCTTATACTGTTCAAAGAAATGGGTAATCTGGCCCAGCAAGCCATCATGTAAATCCTGTGGCGACTGAACATGATCATATAGATTACTTAAATCAGCGGTTGGTACCGCCAGCACTTTATGATCTTCACCCGCTTCATCAACCATTTCCAGCATCCCGACGGGGCGACAGCTGATGACTGACCCACTGATCAATGGCACCGGGGTCACAACCAGGACATCCACCGGATCTCCATCTTCAGATAGTGTATGAGGCATAAAACCATAATTACAAGGATAAAACATAGCCGTACCCATAAACCGATCTACCAGCAGGGCGCCACTATCTTTGTCAATTTCATATTTTACCGGCGCACCATGGGATGGAATTTCTACCACCACATTAATACTGTCAGGAACATCCTTACCCAGAGGCAGATTATCAAGATTCATGTTTCACCCTGTATTTATGACTTTTGCCAATTATATCAAT
>JAOUQA010000154.1 GCA_029879605.1 Gammaproteobacteria bacterium | reverse complement strand
CAACATGACCATGGCCTGGGGTCTGGAGGCGCGTGTACCGTTTCTCGACCAGAACCTGATCGAGCTGGCTGCAACCATGCCGCCGGAGATGAAGCTGCCGAACGGCGGCAAGCATGTACTCAAGGAGATGTCACGTGGTTTCCTGCCCGATAGTGTAGTTAACCGCAGCAAGGCCTACTTCCCGATGCCGGCTCTGAAGTACGTGCGTGGCGAGTTTCTTGAGTTCATGAAAGATATCCTGTTTTGTGATGCCGCCAGAAAACGCGGCCTGTTCAATCCTGCCTATGTTGAAAAGCTACTGAAGAATCCTGAGGACTATTTTACCCGCCTGCAGGGCAGCAAGCTCTGGCACCTGGCGGCACTCGAGCTCTGGCTGCAGCAGAATATTGATCGCTGAATTGAGGTTGAGTCGCATCCTCATTTTCCTTCATGAATTTGTGGTTTTAATGAATATCCAGTTATACTTCTGAAACGGACGTTCTATGGGCATGGTGGTTTTCTATGCTGTTTAAGCTTCAAAAGATAGTTGCCTGTTTTCTAATACTGTTTACAGCCGAGCTGTGGGCGGATTCAAAACCGATCGCGCCGGAAAATGTGGCGGGCGCCATTGCGGTGAGTGCCGAAGAGGTGATCGAGCTGATCCTGCTAAATCCTGATCTTATTGTGATTGATTCGCGCAAGAAGACTGAATACGCCAAGGGACATATCGAAGGTGCAGTCAACCTTTTGAATACGGATATGAACCAGCAGTCACTGGAGATGCTCGCACCGGATAAAACCAAGCCTGTGCTTTTCTACTGTAATGGTGTTCGCTGTCTTAGAAGTGCGGATGCTGTAACAAAGGCGCTCGACTGGGGTTATAAAAATATCTTCTGGTTTCGAGGTGGCTGGAACGAGTGGACAGAGAAACGTCTACCTGTGATCAGTGACTGATTGTGTTGCCAGAACATCATCTTGTTTAGAAATTCCTGACGCATGCGAATAGAAAAACTCTCCATTAGAACAATTACTGTTTTTATTTTCATGATGATTGCTGCAGTTGCGATTGTGCTCTCGCTTTTTGCAGGTAACTACTTTAGGCAATCGGCACTGGATGCACAGGTAAACAGCCTGTCCCGCGTTATTGAAGTGGCCTCGCATGAAATGCTCAAGGCAACCAGGAACTATACTTTTGACCTTGGTATGAAGTTGGGTAATAGTGCTGAACTGGTAAAAGCTGTCGATGCTGTTGGTAATCCTGATGGGCGTGAGTTACTCATTGCATTGCTCAATGATCCTTTTATTAATGGTTTTGTCGGTGTTTCAAAAATAAACCTGGTTGGGGTTCGAGTATACGATCTTGAATTAAATTTGATTGCTGAAAGTAGTCGCGGTGTAAGCGGACTGGATAAACATTTAACGCCCTATCTGGGTGGAATAATCAAACAACGTGAAGGTGTAGCACGTCTTAAGGCAGTGGATGGTCTCTGGTCATCATCTCGTGGGCCGTTGTATTCAACGGTGGTGCCGGTTGGAGGGTTGCGGTTACGCGGTTTTCTGGAGGTGATTGTTGACCCTGTATTTAACCTTCCTGATATTGGCAAGATTACCCGAACACCCGTTAATGTTTTTTCGATTGACGGAAAACTGGTGAGTGAGAGCAAACAGGGTGATATTGCTGGATTTTTACCGGTTGAATATGAATTGCTGACTTCTGATGGGCAACCGGCATTCAGATTGGTTGGCTATGAGAATGTCGAAAGACTGAACAGGGAAATGGAAGAGACCAAGATAGTAACTATTAGTGGTTTTTTACTATTGTCGATGGTGACGCTGTTATTTGCTTTGTGGTTGTTTCATCGGTTTCTTTTTGTGCCAGTGAGTCGAATGACAAAGGATATGGAACGAATGGCTAAGGGTGAACTTGATCATGATGTGAATAAGACGGGTTTGAGAGAGTTTTACCAACTTGCATCGAGTTTTAACGCGATGGCAAACCAGGTAAGGGCTAGAACTGATGAACTCCGCGATTCACAAAACCGCTTGTTGCAGCTGCTCGATCTCGATGATAGTGCCATCCTTTATTTTGGCAACGTCAATGAGGTTGTTTACTTTAATAGAACGGCGATAGATTTATTTGGATATTCATATGATGAAATGAGCGATATGGATTCAAAAGACCTGTTTGCTGATGATATTGATCGTTTGATGAGTGACTCGGTTTTCCAGAAACTGCAGGCTGAATTACATTGCATTCGTAATGATGGAGAGAGGGTTAAGTGTAAGGCTGTTATTCATCTACTGGATATAATGGGTGAATCCGGTTTTGCGATAGCGCTGAACCCGGTGAGCAATGACAGGCATAGCTCGCAAAGGATGGAGGTTGTTGAGGAATCACTTAATAGCATACTTGAACTGGCTAGAAAAAATCCCGGATTGATGATGGGGCCCTTGGGTTCGCTGTATTCAGAATCAGATGATGAGAAGGCTGTGCTGCGTGAGCAGTGTGTCAATGTTATGTGTACCGCACTAGCCTGCTGGGAGCATGACCTGGGCAGGAATAAACTGGACCTGGCGGAAGAAAGTAGAATCTGGCAGGTTTACATCGATAAGTCGACACCGACAACACGAACCCTGGATAAATACCTGAATGTCGAGAGCTGTCCCAAAAATCCACGTTGTCAACGCGTTATTGATACCGCTGAGTTTGTCCTGAGGGCAATGGGCCAAAAGGCGCAGCCATCACAGGAAAAACTGAAAACCATGCTGGCTGAATTACGCCAGCTCATTTCCAGGGTAAAAGTCAAATCTAGATAAGCTATTGCCCGATAGTGATAGTCATTTACCTGATCTAATTTCCTGCTTTGCTCGATAGGCTGGATGCCACCTGTTTGTTCCTGTTATTTTTCGTCAAAACACCCATTTTTGTTCTTGTAAACATCTGATTTATATGTGTATTGATTTGTTTTCAATCGCACGAATTTTGACGAACAAGTTACTGGAAATTTGTCCGCAGCCCGTTTAGCTTAGCTACAGCATTGAAATAAATGTTGTGTTTTTCTTGATGTATAGAGGCAAAAATGATGAATAAATTAGTTGCTAAAAAACAGGTTAACAGGAGGGCAATAACAATTTTTCATGCTGAGCATTTTCTGGAATATGCCTTGTGTGCTGGTTTTATTTTGGCGGTGCTCACCTCTTTGTATTTTGACATTGTTAATGGCTTGAATTGAAACAAAAAATTTATAATTCTGGAGAAAATGAGATGAAAAACTTAAATGAGGCAAATAATCGATCTACTTCCCGTATCGGGCATTGGGTGAAAAAGGCGCTGTATGGTGGTGCTGTACTGGGTTTAGCCATGACCATGGGTGCCACATCAGTGATTGCCGCTGATGATAATGCAGCCAGGAGCCATGGTTTTGGCAGTATGACACCCTTCAGTCGTGTTGCTAAGGTGCCTGTCGTTAGGGTGAAAGGTGAAATAGATTATAAAGCCACCTATGCCAAGGCACGGGCTGCTTCACTGGCGATTGCAACCTATGTGGCCAGAATCAGGGAGGCCGATACTTTAGGTAGTGATGTCATTAAGGGTATTGACTGGAAACTTGGTGGCACCAGTGAAGAATGCCTGAACACACTGGTCTGCAGTGATGAAGAAATTGATCACAATGTTATAGCGATTCCCTCTCCTGATCCAATTGATCCAACGGATGCAACCTATGTTGAAACGGGTGTGGTGACTCCCGCCAATACCAAGAAAGGCAATGTCATTGAATTCTGTAACAAGAAATATGCATCAATGGCAATGGGCGTTGACCCCATTATTGGTGATAGAAAAGTTGTTAATGGTTGGGCGCATGCACCAGCGTTGCCTTGTGAGGTATCAGTGTGGAACGATGACCAGCACATCTATGTAGATATGCTTGACCCATCAGCAATTTTTACCCTGTTCTTCAGTGACGTGCTGTTCAGTGCAGACATGCAGGATCCCGCTTTTGCTGACGCACTGTATGCAATGCCGCCACAGGTCAAGGCCGAGATCGTCGCCATTATTAATGCGGCACTGGCAGAGTTTGATCCAGAAACAAAGGCAATGGATCAGAAGATTGGCCCAGTGTATAACTCAGTTGAGGATATTATTGCCGCAGTTGATGCATCTCCACTGGATTCCCCTTATTTGCACATGACCTACACCAAGCAGGATGGTGGCGTGTTCACCGAGGCTGAATCTAAAAAGGTTGCCCAGACTATTATCAATACCATGAGTATTCACGGTAATGCTGACGCTGGTACGCATCCAACAGTGATCAATTCTGATGGTGATACACTGGACAGCATCCTGAGTCCTAAATCTAGCTGGCGCTCTGCTCGTACCGCACCAATCACCATTCCAGGCAAGAACCACATTATCGAAGCATGTTCACCCAAGTATGCCAAGATGGCTATGGGTACCGGGTTGCATCATGTGAACGCACTGCCCTGTGAAATTACCGTCAAGATTATTGATGGTGGTAATAAACTGGTGATCAGCTACCTGGATCCATCATTTATGTTGGGTGCATTGTTTGCAGATATTTCGGATGCCGATAAAGCAAAATTTGCGGCGATTCCCGGAATTATTAATTCTGATCTGCAGAAGATCGTCGCTGCTGCACTGGATGTCAATCTGGGTATTACGTTGAACGCACCACAACGTAAGATTATTAATATGCTGCCATATTAATTAAGCGGGGTTGTTAGTTTCCCTCCGGCGGATTTGTAGTAACAATTACAAATCCGCCGAAGTGCTGTGACTAGCGGAGTATCATGATGATAAAAAAACAATTTGCGGTCTTATTATTACTATTGCTGACGAATTTATTTTTACTTATGCCGTCATGGGCGGTTGACTATCAGTTGCCCGATATCGATGGGCAGATGCAGTCACTGGAGCAATATAAAGGTAAGTGGGTAATTGTTAATTACTGGGCGACCTGGTGTATGACCTGCCGGAAAGAGTTGCCTGATCTTATCTCGCTGCATGAGGCTCATAAAGAAGGTGATATCGCCGTTGTCGGTATTAACTTTGAGACAATTAGCCCGGAGAGATTGAAGGCCTTTGTTGCAGAGAACTCGATTCCATACCCTGTTTTGCGGACTGAACCTGTCCCTGTGACACCACTTGGTCCGGTACCCGCTTTGCCGGCTACCTATATCCTTGACCCTTATGGAAAGGCGGTGGCGGGTGAGGTAGGTATCGTTACCCAGAAAAATCTGGAAGATTATGTCGAGGGAAAAAGAGCCTCCGCAGAGTACGCGGGAATCTAGTTGTTGCATTTCTTATATCAATATTCCTAGTTATTTCTTAATGGGCTTCAGTGCAATAAGCCCTGGTCTATGGCGATACCGGTTGCAGCAGAATATTGATCATAAAACCTTGAAAAGGCGAAATGGATCCCCATTATGCAATTTCCCCGTTGATATGGTGGGTTTATTTTGTTTGGGGAAACAGATAATCTTCGTACAACATTTAATTTAGAGCAGGTATTGAGTATGGCTGATGTAATGGATCGCATTGACGAGCAGGTAAAAAACAATAAAGTAATGATATATATGAAGGGCACACCACAGTTTCCACAGTGTGGTTTTTCAAGTCGCGCCGTCGAAGCACTAAAACAGGTAGGCAAGGAATTCGCTTACTGTAATGTG
>JAOUQA010000153.1 GCA_029879605.1 Gammaproteobacteria bacterium | reverse complement strand
AGGCTCCAGAGATAACTGAACATTCTGTCCATACATGGCAAAACCATGAACCTCATCTTCTGCACGCTCAAGGTTGGTTAAATGAATAATAACTTCATCACCCACCTCTGCCTCTATGGTCTCAGGCGTGATATGCGAACGTATAGTTGTACCAAAAACCTCAACCTTACCGGGAGTCTTAACTGTCTTCTCACGTCCAGCACGGGTCTTATAAGGTGAACGTTTATCTGATCGACTATCCCAACCTGATTTATAGCGATTATGTGGTTTGAGTTTATCTGCCTTAATCGATACGGCGTAATGAGGCTCACCCAGTGGCAATGGCATGTCATATAACAGGCTCATCTTATCTTCACTGATATCAATCAACTGGTGATTCTGCGGATGCAGTGGTCCCACTGGATTGAATCTATCGATTGCCAGCTTGTTTAATGCCACCAGGTATTTACCATCAGGACTTACACTATCACCTTCCATCGTCATTAAATGACCAATGTTGTAGTGAATGGAAATCTTGTCGAGAATTTTACCCTTACAGTAGTCCCACTTGCCCACCATGGAATCTACATACAGCGATGTATAGGCTACACATTTTTTAGAATCAAACTGTGTATGCAATGGCCCCAGGCCCAGCTCTAGCTGTGTATGTACGGCATCCTGTAATGCAATAATAGGAATACCATAGGGATCCTTGCCTTCAAATTTCTTGTTCTTGATGGCTTTCTGGATCTTGTCGAAACTGTAAACCGTGGTATGACTATCCAGTTTTCCGGAAACAATAATATATTTACCATCCGGTGTAACATCTGCACCATGAGGGCTCTTGGGCTCTGGGATCAGGAACAGAATACCTTCTTTTACAGCAGTCTCAATGGTGAGCACATTTGCGCCATTGATCTTTGTCGCCTTACCGGCTTTAACCAGTTCAGCTGCTTTCTTCCAGTTCACCACATGCATCAGGTCAGTATCTTTGGCTGAACAGCCTGCCTCATAGGGAGGACGGCCTTTTTCAATACCACCGACATAACGTTCAGAACAGAAAGAGTTGGTGAATGACCAGCCATCAGATGGCCCTTTACCAAAGTCTGATAAATCCTGGCTATAAGGAGGCGCCATTACAGTGAATGAGTTTTTCTCATCAATACGGCCCTTTGTCTTATCAAATTTCCAGTACGTCATGCCGCCACGGTACTTGTCATTAAACTCTTCAAGTGGCACAAATTTATTTTCAAACGGCGCTGCGTACTGAGCTGCAGTGATGACATAATCCGTGTTAGGAGTTACAAAGGCACCACCGTGCTGTGACTTAAATACGGGGTTAACGACAATCTGCTTGGTCTCAAAATCATGCAAATCAATAACCGCAACACGGGGATTGGCTTTATCATTAATGAACAACCAGCGGCCATCATACTCACCATTAGTTTCAGAAATCGCCGGATGATGGGTATCGCCAAAATTAATTTCCTTGCCATGTATATTACCCTGCCTCAATACGGCTTTTGATTCTTCATCAAAACCATATCCCTGCCATGGCTCAGGTGTAAACACCCCGATGTACTTGAGAATACGCATTGACGGGATGCCGTAAACGATTACCTGGCCACTCTGACCACCTGAACTAAAGACAATATACTCATCTCGTCCACCGGTCGGTGTATAGGTTTTAGCAGCAGCTAACAGATCTTTTTGAGTTAGACCGCGGTCCTTCATGACCTGGTCCAGTGATTTTGCCGACATGGCACTGGTACTGACGGTCAGGCCTATGCCTATTCCCACTAAACCGGACAGTACGCGTTGGACTGTAATTTTCATTCTTGGCTCCCCCGCATAATTTGATATCAATTTTTAACCTGATAACTATGGTACGGTGGGTCGATGACATCCTTGACCGAGGTCAACTAGATGTGTGATTTAACACACTAGAGACAAGCAACTGTGGCATTACACTATCTTATCAATTATTAACTGATCTCTACTCTCTGCAATTATATTGCCACTACACAAGCCAGTCTCGGTATCAAAAACCTGTATGAATAATTTTCGGTGATTTACCCCTGTAGCCCGGCATCGTGGCACCCGCACCGGCATTTATATACGTTGGATCTGTTACTACAAATCTTTTACCTTTAACCATAACAGAATCACCCTTTACTGACTGTTTAAATGCCACTGCTGCTGCAATATGTCCTGGATAATCCAGCCCTACAACTTCAAGATTCAATAAATTACGTACCAGCCAGGCAAAAAAGACCGAACGATCTTCACAATCAGAATATGGATAGTGCAGGGTTTCTTCAAAAAATAAATAATTTTCTTTTCCAAACTGCTTTTCATCGGTCTTATAGGTAAATGCTGTTTGTACAAATCTTAATAATAAATTCACCGCTTCCAGTTCAGACTTTCCCTTTACCAGTGGCCTTAATTCCTTTAGTAATTGCTGCCCTGTAGAATAATCAACCTTAGCAACATAATACATGGCTATATCCATCTGCGGATATGTATTCAGAAACTGCACTATGTTCTGATCATATTCAGCATCTACCTCATAGCTGGTATTTTTATAATTAAATTTTAATTTTTTCTTAACATCCTTACGTGCGGTTTTTATTGTTCCTCGTAACCGCATATCTATTACTTTATTTGCACCCGGGTATTGCCCGTTATAAGTATGCACATTACCAGGCTGTTGATTCTCTCCACCTAAACTAATTGCATAATACCTCACCCCATCAAATGTAAAATAGGGCGCTGCATATAATGACTGCATTGATGGCATTAAAAGATAAACTTGCCCAGTATCATAAGCAATACGCACCTGGTAGGATTCTTTTACCAGGGCAAACCAGCTAAGTAATACCTGTTCATTTTGCTGATGTGGATAAATTGATTTTGCAACCTGATTAATCAACTGTATATAAGCCCAGTCATTCAAACCCATTTCATTATGAAGATTCTGTAACTGTTCAATTAAAAAATCGTAGTTAGCTCTACTTAAATCCGACCAGAACTGACTAATAGTATTCTGATTAATACGTCCTTTTAATTGTGTTTTTAATTTCTGGTCATAACTTACCTGAATGTCATGACCATAAAACATAATCTGGACCCGCTTGCCCTCGGGCAAAGTTACTTTAACTGGTTTAACAGCTTCGGGCCTTACAGGCTCATCGGGTATTTTTTCCTGCGAAGGGATTTGCTCAGGCCTGGTATCAGGCACTATCTTCGGAACAGGTTTATCCGGCAACTTGACTGGTTCTGGCGCTGCAACAGGCATCACATAGGGCTTTGGTATCTTGTCTCTTACCAGGCCCTGCATGGTTTGCATTTCCAGCCATTGAGTTTTTAGAAACTGGGTGAATTCCTTATCTCTTTTATCTTTATATTCCTGAAAGCTTTCTTTTTCCTGCTTAAGCCATTGATTAAATTCTGATGATTGATTCGCCTGTAATGATGTACTGAGCATCAGGAATACCAGCCATCCAGTTATAAATAGTTTTTTATTATTCATAACAGACATAATCATACATTTACGGTCACTTTTTAATCGTGGCAGAATTTTCTACTGAAATAAAAAAGCCGATCATCTGATCGGCTTTTTTATATTGCCATTTTCTACTGGCCCATCCTGGATATTTCTTCTGCGAGCTCATCCTGGCCTTTTTTAGCTTTAAACTGCTGCCATAAAGCCCGTTCATTTTTCATACTGGTTCTTAATGCTGCCTCACTGGCCTGTTGAACACTAGCAGCATCCATTCCCATCAGCACATACAGGGTACCGCCAGGACTGGTATGCTTGGTTATAATTTTTGAACCCACCAGTGTTTCATTAGTAATCTGCTTAGTAACTGATGTCATGACTTTATCTACTGTTTCTGAATCAGCGGCACCAGTAGTTTCAACATACTGCTTGATCATATTACGTACTTCAACTTTCATCCGTTGCGCAAGCTGTACACGAGCATCAGTTGCCGCCATCTGTTTCATAAAGCTCTGACCGGCACCTGATTTCTGCGCAGTGCCCACTGCTGAAACCTCTACACCCTCTGCTGTCTCACTGCATATCCAGCCTGGTGCAGATGTATTTGGCGCATCAGGAAACACACAATCGGGCCGGCTATTGCCACACCCATTCAGCACAGCGCCGAATGCAAGGCCGGTAATTACATAGACAAACTTGTTCATATCTGTATCTCCGTTAAAAATCTATATGATTTAAGATAGTTGACTGTTATTGATTATACAATCAATACGGTTATTCACTTGATCAAACCTGTGAATAACCCAGCAAAGTCCTACTTATAATAATTCAGCCACCCGCCTCGTTAAGAAACGCTATATCCTGTTAAAACTGTTTATATTTATATGCTTAGGCTATTTCTTTGACTCTTTAGCAACAAGGTGACTGGTAATTTCAATCATCTGCTGATAACCACCCGCCTGTTGAGCTGAAACAGTATACTTTCCGTTTACGGCCAGTAAGGGAACTCCATTTAACTTGTAATCACGACTTAGCTGCATCGCCTTGCGTGCTCTCATCTCAACCGCAAAAGAATTAAATGATTCTTCAAAAGCCTTTTTATCCACGCCTTTATCTGCGAGAAAATCAGCAATTGCAGTAGGAGTACTCAACTTCATTTTCTTCTCGTGCATTGCATTGAATATAGCTTCATGAAAGGACTCACCTTTACCCATTAACTCCAGGGCATAGTAAGTTTTGGTATGAACCATCCAGTTCGGATTCAGCGGGGCAGGTATTCGAATAAAGTTAACATTAGCAGGTTTACTTTTAATCCATTTACTCAGTACTGGTTCAAACTGATAACAATGAGGGCAGCCGTACCAGAAAAATTCCAGTACCTCTACCTTCTCTCCGCTTTCGGTAGCTAGATCACTGGATAAACGTTGATAATCTATTCCTGCATCATAATCTTTAGCTAATACATTATTGTTAACGATCAGCAGCAGTATTAGCAGTGGTAATCTAAAGAGTGTTTTAACAAGCATGTGCCAAGCCTTCCTTATATTATTAGTTGTAATGAGACCATTTAACCTGAGCGAAAATTCAATTATGACACAAATCGGTCATTATTCTGCATAAAAAAAGGCTACCCTAAGGTAGCCTTTTTCAGTTTTAACAGTTGGCTAAGTCAATTACTGAAGTGTAGCAATATAGCTAGCAACTGCTTCCAGTTCTTCATTGCTCATACGTACGACAACATTACGCATCATTTGCCCCTGGTCATTATCACGCAATCCATCACGGAACGCTTTCAACTGAGCCAGGGTATAAGTTGCATGCTGTCCACCTAAAGAAGGATATGCTGCAGCAGAGTTGCCTGCACCTGTAGGCCCGTGACATCCCATACAGGCGGGTACGCCGGTATTCATATTGCCGCCACGGTACACTTCTTTACCCAGTGCCACTTTACTATCGTCTGCTATAGCAGCGGTCGCTGTTTTGGACGCATAAAAAGCAGCAAGGTCCGCTATATCCTGATCAGTCAGCGCAACAGCCATACCAAACATTATGTCGTTCTTACGCTTCATGGACTTAAATTCAGTCAGCTGTTTAATGATGTATTTCTCATTCTGACCCGCCAGTTTAGGAAACTGATCGACAACACTATTGCCGTCAGGCATATGACAGCCTATGCAGGGCGCTGACTTG
>JAOUQA010000152.1 GCA_029879605.1 Gammaproteobacteria bacterium | reverse complement strand
TGTTAATGCCATTTTGCTGAGTTATTTTTTGTACCAGGTGATGATCCAGCTGTCTATCCAGCTTTATTATTCCTTTATTACTTTCTGCGACAAACTCAAGATCAAGATTATATATTCTAATTTTTTCGAGATTGATATCAGGAAACCCGACAAATCCATTAACAAAAGGATCATCAAGCAATTCGACCAGTTGTTGGTAGTCATTACTTTTAAGGCTATCACCATACGCAGCAAGCAGTTCCCGGCTATAGGCCAGTCTCATGCCAAGGTTAAAAGTCTTTTTCTTAACCTCCTTAAGCATTTCATCAGTCGCAACTTCAATGACTCGTGACAGACTTGTCATCTGCGCATTCAACGCAGCCTGCCTGAAATATGAACCCGCAAGTAATGACAGGAAAACCGCGACGATACCAATCATCAGGAAAATACTCACAGTTGCCGCCCTGATTGAAATACCTTCAATACGCATTACTGGTCATTCCTGATCATTCTAGAAGCATTTGCCACATTATTTTTTATCTGGATACAGGTATTCACCTGTAATTACCGGAAAGCGATTATCTGTCCACTCTTTCCAACCACCACGAAACCAGAACACATTTGTATAACCCCAGCTTAATGCTTTAGTTACAGCATCTGAACTCCGCATACATCTTGGCCCATTACAATAAAACAGTATTGCTGAACTCTTATCTGTTAAATATTGTTCCAGGTCCTGTTGTGACATCACCGTATTAAGAATATTCACAGCACCTTCAATATGGCCTTTCAGGTATTCTGTTTTTTTACGGGAATCAACAATCACAATACCAGGATTTGAAAAAATCAGTTTAATAACTTCTTCTGCAGTAACTGATACTGCACCTTTAATACTGTCAGGTGCTGCTGGTTTTTCCTCAGCATAGACAACACTAGTAAGGAGAAGAGCAAGGACTACTACACCCGTTCGAATGACACTCAACATATAACTTATCATATACCGTAGATAAACGGCTTTCCTTGAATATATTAAAATCAATAGATATTCATAACAGGGAATCAGCTAACTGGCAAGCTGGTACCTCTGAATAACGCAGGATGATTGACATAAAGCAAGTGACTACATAATGCAAATGCATCAACAGAGAACCAGAACCACATAAGAAGATATTAATATTTAAATAATAAATTACACAAGATTGAGACATCGGCTTTTCCGTCTTATATCATGCTGTTAATTGCTCTCTTATTCATTATTTATTTCTATCAGTATCACTCTGGACTTTAATCGTTCTAAATTTTAATTGAGAATATTAAACAGCCCCATCTACATTACGTTGCAGCCACATTTCAAGTAATGCCAGATGCCATAACTTACTGCCCTGTAAACGTGTATGGTATTTTTCAGGTTCAGCCAGTAACTTTTCAACATAGGCAGGTTGAAATAATCCGCGCTGCCTGGCGCTGTCACTGTGCAGAATTTCACGCATGAACTCCAGGAATTCTCCACGTACATATTTTAATGCCGGCACAGGGAAATAGGCTTTGGGTCGATCAATCACTGGATCAGGGATCAGTCCCCGGGCAATTTTTTTCAGCACGTGTTTTCCATGACTCTGTATTTTCATTTCCGGGGGCATACTCGCGGCCAGTTCGACCAGTTCATGATCAAGAAATGGCACCCTGGCTTCAAGACCCCAGGCCATTGTCATATTATCAACACGCTTAACCGGGTCATCGACAATCAAGGTAGTTACATCCAGTCGTAATACCTTATCGAGGTATTCATCTGCATTACCTTCAGCCAGTAACTTTGCAATTAGCTTCCCAGTATGATCATCACCATGAAATTGCTTGGCTACAGTCTGTAAATATTCTTCATGATCACGGTCAAAATACCGTGAAGCAAAACGATCCAGTTCGTTTTCACCCACTGCCTCATGCATTTGCGGATACCAGAAATAACCGGCAAACACTTCATCAGCACCCTGGCCACTCTGTACCACTTTAACTTCTTTTGATACCTGTTCGGACAACATATAAAAAGCAACGGCATCCTGCCCCACCATCGGCTCTGCCATAACATCCACTGCATCAGGCAAATAATCCAGCACCTTGTCATTACGAATAAAAAACTTATGATGCTCAGTACCAAATTTTTCTACTACCTGGTCAGAAAATTCAAACTCGTTACCTTTTTCTTCAGGCTGGTCTTCAAAACCAACCGTAAAGGTTTTTAAATTACCAACACCGGCTTCAGCCAGCAAACCAACCAGCAAACAGGAATCCAGGCCACCAGATAGCAAAACACCTACAGGCACATCTGCAATGGTTTTACGTTTTTCAACAGCAGATTTTAAACTATCATGAATTGCATTCACCCAGTCCTGCTCATCCATATTTTTATCAGGCCGTGTAGCATTCAAATGCCAGTAGGCCTGTTCATGACAACTGCCATCTGCCTTGAAACATAAACTATGAGCAGGGCGCATCTTTTTAACACCATTTAATATCGTATGCGGTGCCGGGATAACCGCATGCAGGGTAAGCTGGTGATGCAACCCAATGGGATCAATTGAAGTATCTATATCACCAGCAGACAGCAGCGCCTGAACATTGGAAGCAAAACGTAAGCGCTTATTATTAAACGTATAATACAAAGGTTTAATACCCATACGATCACGACCGAGCAAAAGACGCTGCTTACGCATATCCCAGACAGCAAAAGCAAACATGCCATGCAATCGCTCTACACAGGCATCACCCCATTCTGCATAGGCTTTTAATATAACTTCAGAATCACCCGTCGAGAAAAAATGATAACCCCTGTCCTGCAACTCTGAGCGTAAGGCCGGAAAATTATAAATAGTGCCATTAAAGACCAGGGCCAGTCCCAGTTCCTGGTCCACCATCGGTTGATTGGCATGTTCAGAAAGATCAATAATCGCCAGCCGTCGATGCCCCAGCGCCACTGGCCCATCAGAAAAACTGCCGCCATGGTCAGGCCCGCGACGCTCCAGCCGGGTCATCATACGATGAGTCAAGGCAAGGTCGGGCGCACCACTATCAAATCTGAATTCTCCGCAAATGCCACACATATTACATACCCCTGACAACTATCAACTAGATTATTATAACGCGAACACATGAATTAAGGTCTTGAGTAATTTAATTTAATTCATTACTTATATACATCTATCAGCAATGAAACGTATTACTATGACCCTGATATAAATAATATTGATATTATCGTCATTAACACGATAAAAATCGTGATGCTTTTCAACACAATTTATTGGTTTTTTCCTATAATTGAAAATTAAAGCCCTACAGGTCAAACATGAACAAACACCGCGATATCCTAGAAGAGCTAAATAAACACGCACCACTCAAGGAAAAAATCATTGCGGCTCACAAATCTATAAGTCGAATTTTCCCATTTATTGCCCGAGTCGCAATTACCATTTATGACCCGGAAACCACTTTACTTAAAACCTATTTACACAGCAGCATCGATGGTAACCCTCTACCCCATTACCAGGTCCCGCTTGATGAAGCGCCTTCCCTGAAGGAACTTGCAGAAAAAGGATTGCCCAGGGTCATTAACAATCTTCTTACTATTGAAGACAGTGACAACATTCATGAGCATACTCGACGAATAGCGCGCAGTGGTTTTGCTGCCAGCTATACTTTACCCATGTTCAACAATGGTGTTTTTATTGGCTTTATTTTCTTTAATTCTTATGAGACTGACGTTTTCACAGAAATGGTACTGGAACAAATTGATGTTTATAGCCATATTATTTCGCTTATGGTAGTTAATGAACTTGCATCAATACAGACTTTAACTGCTGCGATTAAGACGACCGGTCATATCACTCATTTACGCGATCCGGAAACAGGTAGTCACATGGATCGCATGTCACGTTACAGTCGGCTGATTGCTATTTCACTGGCTGACAAACACCGACTTGAAGATAGCTATATTGAACATATTTTTATGTTTTCACCACTACATGACATTGGAAAAATTGGCATACCAGATCATATCCTGATGAAGCCGGGCGAACTGGATGAAAATGAAAAAGTAATTATGCAATCTCATACCAGAAAAGGCTGTGAAATGATTGACGAACTACTGGCAAATTTTGGACTGGAAAATGTCGAATATATAGATGTATTACGCAATATCACAAAATATCACCATGAAAGTATTAATGGCGAAGGTTACCCAAGTGGCATTAAGGGTGAAGAAATACCTCTCGAATCTCGCATTGTAGCTGTCGCTGATGTATTTGATGCACTTACCAGTTCGCGACCCTACAAAAAAGCCTGGAGCAATGAGGATGCGATTGCAACCCTGAAAAGCATGGCAGGAGAAACTCTTGATCAGGATTGCGTAAACGCCCTGATCGAAAACATGGATCAAGTTGAATTAATTCAACAACAGTTTAAAGAAAACAGCTTTGGCTAGACACCATGTCAGCCAGTAATAAAACCAGCAAACATCCCTGTATAAGCCGGTATTTACTAACCTGGCTTAAAAACTGGTTCCTATAACAACACCAAAGCTATTACCATCGACCGAAATAGAAGCAATTTCAGTTTCATAGTCGATAAAAGTTACCTTAAACCCAAGATACGCCCTTTCACTTAACTGGTAGTCTATTTCTGCAACCATGCCAAAGGCGTCATTAAAATCTACACTACCTGTCAAAGATGGTAAATTTACACTAAGCTCAGGAGAGAGATGATAAGTAAAACCCATACCAAAATTTAACTCTTCAATTCCATTATTAGTGACCAGCATCGCTTCAAATGGGAAACGCGTGAAATCCGCATCACCATTAGTCGCTGTAATACTATCAAACTTAATGCCGAACGATGTACGCAAATTAAAACTTTCATTTATATCAGAGACAAATCCTATAGCCCCGGATATTAAACCACCAGCCTCAATCGAGTCACTGCCTCCACCAACATAAACAACATCTAAAAGATTTTCACCTCCAAAATGAAACCCGCCTTCAACAAATAACTTTGCTTCAGCATTTAAAATCGATGAATGAACAAGGAAAAGACCATATAGAACCAACTTTGAAATACGCATCGTATAACTCCTTTTACTTTTACTTTTACTTTTACTTTTACTTTTATTTTTACTTACACCACGCCTACTGCCATAAACAAATCAACAATCAGCACTGTAACTCAATATAATTAACAATAAATGGATTTACAACAGAAAAAACAGCCCTGTTGATAAATAACAAAATAATGTAATTAATTAGAATAAAAATATTTAGTTAAGCGCATAAACCATGCTGATAACCACTGGAGTTGATAAAATAATATTCGCCGGTGGTTCAGGAAATGGACTGGCATCCTGCACTGCCTGTATAGCAGCATGCTTAAGCACACTAATATCACTATGCGCTTCTATATTAAAGGCTGTTTTATCTGTGGTGATTTCAAATGAAACAGTTACTTCACCTTCTATACCACGCCTTCTTGCAGCCGAAGGGTAAAACTTGTGCGCGTCAATATGTTTCATGAGAGCTTGCAGGTACTGCTCTTTCTGCCTGATCTGCAACTGGTTCTCCACCTGCAGCTGTTCCCCCTGAACCTGTGGTTCTATTAACTGTTCCGGCTGTTGTTCAACTATTTTCTGCACCTCTTCAACTGACTGTTTAACAGGTGTTTC
>JAOUQA010000151.1 GCA_029879605.1 Gammaproteobacteria bacterium | reverse complement strand
AAGGTTGTATACGGTTGATTCAATGACATCCCTGTTGGAAGGCTGCGGTTATCAAGTTATCCGTAAAGAAGGCATCTTTCTAAAGCCGCTTACAACAGGCCAGCTTGAGTCACTGGATTTAAGTAAAGAGATCTTAGATGGGATGTGTAAAGTAGGCGTCGATTATCCAGAGTTGTCAGCGGGCCTGCTTTTTGAAGCAAAAGTGGCCACATGAAAACTGTACTTATTGTGGGTAGTACATCTGCAGTGGGTCGTTCTGTGGGTCGGCTACTTGAGAAGAGTCATAAGGTTTTCTTTGCGGGTAGGCGTGATGCGGACTACTACCTGGATATGGGCTCCGTAGATGTAGAATTGCCTGCTAATTTGCACTTTGATGTTGTTATACATGCGATAGCTGATTTTGGTGGGCATGAGGAAGAAGATTATTGTCGAGCTGAATTGGTGAATGCTATTGGCACGTTAAATATATGCCGATTGGCCAGAAAACTTGGAGCTGGTCAAATAGTGATCATATCCTCGTCATTTGCAAACTATTTGCCGGGCGATCCTTATTATAATATTTATTCTTTATCCAAGCGTCATGCTGATGAGCTTGCACAGCTATACTGCGGCAATCATGGATTGCCTTTGACAATATTGCGACCTACGCAATTATATGATGCAGAGAGTCGACTTAAAAGGCACCAAGGTCTTTTTTATTTAATAATTGACAAGGCTCAGAATGGTGATGAGATTGTTTTTTATGGAAGTAATGATGCCTTGCGCAATTATATTTATCTAGATGATTTTTCAGAGGTAATTGTCAGGTGTATTCAGAAGGGGATCACAGGAGTCTTTAATTGTCCCTCGCCTAGATCAGTAAAACTTACTGAGGTTGCTGACACGGCTTATAAAGTATTTAATCACAGAGGAAGCGTTCGTTTTTTGGCGGATAAACCGGATATAGTTGATCTGTCTGCGGTACCTGGCAGTGATCTTTATCAAAAGATAGGTTATGAGCCGAGCACCAGTTTGTCTGACGGCATACATCAAATACGAAATATGCGAGAGCTGATATGATAACCGTAATGGTGACAGGCGTAGGCGCGATTATCGGTTATGGCGTACTTCGGTCGTTTCATAAATTAGATAGAGATATTCGCCTGATCGGAACAGATATTTACCCGGATGCTGTTGGTCAGGCGTGGTCTGATCGCTTTTTCGTCGCACCGCTTACTTCGAGTGATGGTTATTTGGCATGGCTTGAAAAGACGATTGCTGAGAATAATGTTGACCTGGTGATTCCTGGTATAGAACAGGATTTGCATTTTTTTTCAGACCATCGAGATATATTTAGTGAGAGTTCGGTGAGTGTTGTGCTTAACGAACATCGTCTTATTAATCTAACTCGTGATAAGTGGCTAATGCATCAGGAGTTAGCAAGCATTAATAGTGATGCCAGAATAGATTCATACCTGGAAGGTGATTTTCATACGCTATCGAAAAAATTGAAGCTTCCATTTATATTAAAGCCAAGGCATGGTTATGCATCCAAGGGGATGATTCGGGTGCATGATGAAATGGATTTTATGTTGTCCGCTGAAAAACTAGGGCATGACCTAATGGCGCAGCCAATTATAGGTTGCGATGAGGAAGAGTATACGGTTGGAGTTTTTGGTAATGGGCTTGGTACGGTAAATGCTTTTATTGTTTTCAAGCGCAGATTGGCCGCTGATGGTTCAACTGTAAAAGCCTGGGTCAGGCATGATGAGCAGCTATATGAGGTTGTCTCAACGCTTTGTGCCCACTTTAAACCCATTGGCCCCACCAATTTGCAGTTTCGTAAGCACGGCGATTGCTGGAAACTTCTTGAAATAAATCCACGTATCTCTAGTTCAACTTCTCTGAGAACAGCATTTGGATATAATGAAGCGGAAATGTGTCTGGATTATTATCTTGACGGTAAGGTGATAACTCAACCAGAAGTAAGAGGCGGATTTGCGGCTCGTTATATAGAGGATTATATTGTTTATGATCGCGATCATTTCTGACATTCATGGTAATCATGTAGCACTGACAGCGGTTCTTGATGAAATAGAACGTGTTGGTGTGGATAAAGTCATATGTCTTGGGGACATAGGCGGCTATTATTGTCAAATAAATGAATGCTGCGAAACATTACAGGCAAGAAATATTTTTTCGCTTATGGGTAATCATGACTGGTATCTGGTCACCGGTAATTCTTGTGCGCGATCAAACAGCGCAAATGATTGTTTGGAATACCAACGTGGAATTATTACTAGTGAAAATCTTGATTGGCTTGCATCTTTGAGCCCGCAAGCACGGCTTGATAATCTGAATATTGTGCATGGTGGCTGGAATGACCCGCTTGAGGAGTATGTTGTGCCTTCCGTTGAATATTTTTCAAAGTTTTCTGGTGAGTTTTTTTTATCTGGCCATACACATGTGCCCTGTATATGGTCAGGCGCTGGTAAAACATACTGTAATCCAGGTTCTGTCGGCCAGCCAAGAGATGGTGACCCGAGAGCTTCTTTTGCAATTTGGGATAAGATGAGATTTTCACTTTATCGTATTGCATATGACTTTAAGTTGGTGCAAAAAGAAATGAAAGTCGCCGGGTTTGATGAATATTTCTATGAGAACCTTGCCATAGGATCAAGGATTGGTGGAAAAATAGATACACTGGATAGGAGGTCTTGAAGGTTTATATTATTAATACCATTGTAATGCTATATCAACAGACAAGTTGTCTGACTTTCTCAATGATAGAGTTGTTAGACAATCTTTTGCAAAATTACAATGATGCAAAGTATAGGCGTCAGGTGAGTATATTTATGTTTGAGTTGTTTTAGATTATGAAAAGTTTTTTTTTCGATATTACGAATCGAAAGTCTGCTGTACAGTTGTTTCGATATGGCGTTGTTGGAGTTGCAACGAATTTCGCAGGTTATATGGTTTATTTGTTGGTTACTTATTTTGGTGGCACTCCAAAGACAACAATGAGTATATTGTATGTGGTGGGAGCGGCATTAGGCTTTATTGGTAACCGTAAGTTGACCTTTGTGCATAAAGGAAGTTTGTTGGGTTCTGGAATTCGATATATCATTGCGCATTGTTTTGGATATGTTTTAAATCTTATACTTCTTATCATAATGGTCGACAAGCTTGGCTATCCCCACCAATGGGTCCAGGCCGCAGCAATATTTATTGTGGCTTTTTACCTTTTTATTACATTTAAGTATTATGTTTTTAAAGAGATTAAATTGCCAAGCAGGTCCAGTTAATGAAACGTTGTCTTTCATGTAAGAATTATTTTGATTCTTCATCGGTGAGTTGTCCTGCATGTGGAGCTGCTCCATCATTAGTTGATGGGTTATGTGCTTATGCTCCAGAATATAGCGATGGCGGTGGCGGTTTTAAAGCTCACTATTTTTCAGATCTTGCCAAATTAGAGGCGACGAATTTTTGGTTTCGTTCTCGCAATCAATTAATTATATGGGCGCTTAAAAAATATTGCCCAAATTTAAAATCATTTCTTGAGATTGGCTGTGGTACTGGTTTCGTTTTATCGGGTATAAATAAAGCATTCCCGCAGGCCGTATTGCATGGCAGTGAAATTTTTACTGCTGGACTTGAATTTTCAGTTGAACGGATGCCATCTGTAGACTTTATGCAAATGGACGCAAGAAATATTCCCTTTTATGAAGAATTTGATGCAATTGGAGCATTTGATGTATTGGAGCATATTGAAGAAGACGAATGTGTAATGGAGCAAGTGCATGTTGCGCTAAAACCCAACGGTATAATGCTGGTTACTGTGCCTCAGCATCAATGGCTTTGGAGTGCTGCTGACGAATATGCCTGTCATTTTCGCCGTTATTCAGCTGTTGATCTTCATAAAAAAATCCAGAATGCAGGGTTTCAGATTGTTCGCTCCACGTCATTTGTTACATCTCTTTTACCAGCTATGATGGTATCTAGATTATTTCAGAAAAAAATAGACCATGAAAAATTTGATGCTTCTGCAGAGCTAAAAATATCTCCCTGGCTAAATGCTTTATTTTTCCGAACGCTCATGGCTGAACAAATATTAATTAAAAAAGGAATGAATTTTCCTGTTGGTGGCTCAAGATTGGTTGTCGCCAGAAAACTTTAAATAAAGGTGTTGTTATGAAAGACAATATAGTTCCATTTAACTGGCCACACATGACGGGGAAAGAGCTTTACTATATTGCCGAAGCGCATTTTAATGGTCGTTTAGCGGGTGATGGGCCATTTACAAAACGCTGCCATGAGTGGCTGGAGAAGCGTACTGGATGTAATAAGGCCCTACTAACTCATTCGTGTACTGCTGCATTAGAAATGGCCGCAATACTTGCTGATATTCAGCCAGGTGATGAGGTGATTATGCCTTCATATACCTTTGTTTCAACTGCTAATGCATTTGTCTTGCGTGGGGGTGTTCCGGTATTTGTTGATATCCGTGAAGATACATTGAATCTGGACGAGCGACTCATTGAGGCGGCAATCACGCCCCGGACAAAAGCTATTGTGCCTGTTCATTACGCTGGGGTCGCCTGTGAAATGGACGCAATTATGGATATTGCGCAGCGTTATAACCTGCTTGTGATTGAGGATGCGGCACAGGGGATCATGTCGACCTACAAAGGTCGCTCACTTGGCTCTATTGGTCATATGGGCTGTTATAGTTTTCATGAGACCAAGAATATTATTTCAGGTGAAGGGGGAGCTCTGCTCATTAATGATCCTGCACTGGCAGAGCGCGCGGAAATTATCCGTGAAAAAGGCACCGATCGCAGTCAATTTTTCCGGGGTGAGGTTGATAAATATACGTGGCAGGATATAGGTTCTTCATTCCTGCCTGGTGAGTTAATAGCGGCTTTTCTTTGGGCGCAACTTGAAGAAGCTGAAGATATTACACAGAATCGTTTGGCTAGTTGGCGGCGTTATCATGATTTACTTGAGGATATGGAGTTAAATAACATCTTGCGTCGTCCGATTGTTCCCGATAATTGCCGGCACAATGCACACATGTACTATCTATTGCTTGCTTCTGGAATAGATCGTCAGGCAGTACTGGATAAAATGAAGAGTAATGACATATGGCCTGTCTTTCATTACGTGCCATTGCATTCTTCTCCAGGTGGGCAACGATATGGTCGCGTGCATGGCTCACTTAAAGTTACTGATGATCAATCCGAACGTCTGATTCGTTTACCTCTATGGGTTGGTCTAACCGAGCAGCAACAAGAAAAGATCGTTAATATTTTAAAAGTAGCAGTGCAACAACAAGGTTAACTCTCATTTATATTTTTACGATATTTGTTGATGCGTGCGGTTGTATTGAATAAAGATAAATTGAGGCGATATTTACTAACTGATGCCTTATAGAAACTAATTTATGAAGATAAAAAAAATACTTTGTGTTGTTGGTACTCGCCCTGAAGCTATCAAGATGGCCCCTGTGATCCTGGCGCTTAAAGATCAAGAGTGGGCAGAGGTCCAGGTTTTGGCAACGGCGCAGCATAGGGAAATGTTGGATCAGGTGCTTTCGATTTTTGATATCAAGCCGAATTATGATCTGGATATTATGCAGGCAGGGCAGAATCTGACGGATTTAACTGCACGCCTGCTGATGGCTATGGATAAGGTTCTAGAGCAGGCGTC
>JAOUQA010000009.1 GCA_029879605.1 Gammaproteobacteria bacterium | reverse complement strand
ATGGCCGTTGCTGAACATTCTCCGCCATCGGCAGTACCGACATGGCTGGAAAAGAAATATTTGAATTCAAAAAGACCATTAGGTGTATGCATGTATTTTTGAGTCGTTACACGTGAAATTGTCGATTCATGTAGTTCCAGTTCTTCAGCAATATCTCTTAAAACCAGTGGTTTCATGCCTTCGGCACCATATTCCAGGAAAGTTCGCTGGTGTTCAATAATTGATGTTGCAACTCTCATTAATGTTTCATTGCGACTTTGCAGGCTTTTTAAAAACCATTTGGCTTCCTGCAGGTTGTTTTTCATATATGTGTTATCTTCACTGCGGTTATTGCGGTTGATATAACTGGCGTACAAAGGGTTTACCCTGAGTTTAGGTGCTGTTTCAGGATTTAGCTCAACTATCCAGCGATTTTTTGTTTTGCGAACAAAAACATCAGGAACAACATATTGAGTGGATGTCTGTGTGATACTGGCACCGGGTTTAGGGTTTAATGTTTGAATAAAACTGATGGTGGCCGATAACTCATCTTCAGAAATACGGGCATAACGTTTTAATTTGGCGTAATCATGATTGCCCAGTAAATCCAGATGTTCTTTAATAATGTATCTGGCATTAATCAGTTCGGCAGTTTCACTAAATTGTTCCAGTTGTAATAACAGGCATTCCTGTAAATTTCTTGCCGCAACACCAACGGGATCAAAATGCTGGATTAAACGAAGAACAGCTTCTATTTCATCCATTTCAATATCTTCGTAATCTTTAACAATGCTGCTGTGTATATCTACGAGACTTTCGTTTAAATAGCCATCATCATCAATTGAATCAATGATAGCTGTGGCTATAGCACGGTCAGCATCACTGAGATTAACCATTTGTAATTGCCATAACAGGTGTTCGATCAGGCTCTCGTTATCGCCACTTTGATTTTCCAGAAATTCCCGTGCCTTGTCATCATCTGTAAGGGTGCCGCTACTGCTGGGTGCCGTCATGTCATAAATATCATCCCAGGCGCTATCCACAGGCAGGTCATCAGGGATTTCCTGGTTATTATTGATATCGATATTGTCTGAGTCCTGAGACTCTGCTGACTGGGTGTCCTGTGGTGGCTCGGCGTTGTTATTCTGTTCACTGGATTCATTTGACTGGGATTCATCCTCAATTTCCAGCATGGGATTAGATTCCAGGGCTTCCTGGATTTCAGTTTGCAATTCCAGTGAAGACAGCTGCAGTAGCCTGATGGCCTGCTGTAACTGTGGGGTCATAGTGAGTTGTTGACCGATGCGTAACTGTAAGGACTGCTTCATTCTTGTTATTGCGGAATTTAGGATCTCGTTACAAGTTTACTTCAAAATAACGTTTTATGCAGAGGTTGTGCCATAATTTGTTTACTGACTTAGAAACTAGCACAATAAATAAGCATAAGTCTTGATTCAAGTTATAAACAGAGATATTGACTCATTCTGGATCTATGCTAGCAGGGCTAAACAATACTTTGTTTGTGTGATTACAAATTAAATCAATCTAACAGTCACCTGATTTTAAACGAAAAATATGTATTATTCAGGGTGGTCATTAATATCTGTCTGGAGGCGGAAATTTTGTTTTAACTCATTAGCAGGCAGCCTGTTTCAGCTTAAAGACGAAAGTTTTGGCCTGGCTTATCAGTAGCCTGCATGTTTCAGCTTAAAGACGAAAGTTTTGGCCTAAATAAACATCTTTTACCTGCTTATCACTTAATACGGATTCCGGGCTGCCCTCAGCAATGACCTGGCCGGCACTGAGAATATATGCACGCTGGCATATCCCCAGTGTTTCTCGAACATTGTGGTCAGTAATTAGTACCCCGATATTTCTTTCGGTGAGTTGTTGAATGATTTTCTGGATTTCCAGTACCGAGATAGGATCTACCCCGGCAAAGGGCTCATCCAGCAGAATAAAAGATGGTTCTGCAGCCAGAGCACGGGCAATTTCGACTCGACGTCGTTCACCACCCGATAGGCTGATACCTGCGCTGTCACGTATGTGATCAATTTGCAGATCATCCAGTAATTCCTGTAAGCGCTGCTTGCGTTGTTTATGACCTAGTTCGGGGCGGGTTTCCAGGATGGCCATGATATTATCGGTCACGCTGAGTTTTCTGAAGACTGAGGCTTCCTGGGGTAGATAGCCTATGCCCAGTCGAGCCCGTTGGTGCATAGGGGTCTGGGTGATATTTTGCTCATTCAGGAAGATGCTTCCCTTATCGGCAGGAACCAAGCCCACCATCATGTAAAAGCTGGTAGTTTTCCCGGCGCCATTGGGCCCCAGTAAACCAATAACTTCACCACTTTGAACTGAAATTGAAACCTGGTTAACGACTGTGCGTGAACGGAAGGTTTTTACCAGGTTATCAGAGCGTAAAATATTCATTTTTTAATATTCGGTTCGGTTTCTTGCTTTTTTTCAGGTTGAATAGTAATAGTGATACGCTCCGGAGTCGATGTTTCGTTATTTTTAACAGCCTCACCTGCCTGAACCAGATCCTGTTTTGTATCATACACAATGTGATCGCTGGTAAATTTATTTTGTCCCTGTATCAGTATTGCATTTTTTTTGAGTATCAGTTTGTTTTCCCTGGCCTGAAATTCCATTTTCTGGCTCTGGGCGCTGATTTCTTCATTATTATCATTGAGCTGTTTAAATTTAGCTGGCTTGCCTTCTATGCGAATCGTCTGTACCTGGTTTTTCTGAGTATGAACATAAATTAATTCGCCCTGTATAGTCATTGTGCCCCTGGTAATATGAACTTTGTTTTTATAAATGCTAATGCCTTCCTGCTCACGAATCTCGACGAAACCTGCATTGATATTTAATGGTTGATTGGCATCAGATGTTTTCGCCTGTACTTGAGCTGAGAGGCAGAATAATAGAATAAAATATTTACTGGCCTGTGTCATAGCTGCCCTTAACATTAGATAACAGTTTAAGTATGCCCTTGTTGTTATCAAAGATCATGCCTGTTGTTTTTAGTTCAAGTTGCTGGGTTTTAATATATGCCAGTCTGTCTGTTTCGGCAATTTTGTGATCGGGCTGAACTTTTAAATAATCAGTCTTAATTGTTAGTGGTTGTTGTGCGACTGATGCTACGCGGATAATTTGTACCTCATCATAGAGGTGAATGATATTGGTTTTTTTTAGGATGCGGGCACGTTGTGCTGATATGGACCAGTCACCATCTTCTTCTTTGAAAATAATGTGAGGCTTAATGATTTCTGTACTGTCATCATCAGCGAAATGATCCAGTCGACTGGCAGAAAGAATATAGTCAGGCTCTCCCTGCCTGTTCATATTGGTAATGGTGAAGTTTTCCATAAAGTAATCTGGAAAATGTTCATTTTTTATGGTTTTGACAATAGGGGTTTCCTGCCAGAAATCCTTTAACCACCAGCTAGCTAATGCGAGGATAAGAATAATAATCAGGCTGGTTGTGGTGCGCATGTTAAATAGTAGTTAGAGCGTGTACTCACGCAGCATAGTGTCGAGTTTGCCATGGGCTTCAAGAATTAGTTCGCAGACATCACGACCCGCGCCACGACCACCGCCGTGTTCCGTAATCCAGTGAGCATGTTTTTTGACATAAGGATGACCATCCTGAACACAGATTGCCAGTCCGACTCGGCACATGACTGGTAGATCAACCACGTCATCACCAACATAGGCAATCTCTTCCGGTTTCAGTTTCACCTGTTCCAGTAACTCTTCAAACGCAGGTAGTTTTTCACGTTTGCCCTGGTATACATACTTGATACCCAGTTCTTTGACGCGGTATTCAACCACGTTAGACACTCTTCCCGTGATGATGGCGATATCAATACCGCCATTTTGTAACATGCGTAAGCCATGGCCATCTTTGGAGTTGAAAGCTTTATACTCTTCTCCGCCATCGCCAATAAATAACGAACCATCGGTCAGTACGCCATC
Source organism: Gammaproteobacteria bacterium (assembly GCA_029879605.1). Lineage (GTDB taxonomy): Bacteria > Pseudomonadota > Gammaproteobacteria > SZUA-229 > SZUA-229 > JAPHQX01. The sequence continues at coordinate 13,582 of JAOUQA010000009.1, read as the reverse complement.
AATATCAAATATAACCAGCTTAATGTTTGCTGCTTTTTCTAGAATATCCTGCATGATTGTTACACCACTCCAGCACGTAATAAGTCGTGCATGTTGATTGCACCCGTTAATCTATTGTTGTCATCAACAACAACAATGGCATTAATTTTTTTCTCTTCCATGATGTTTAAAGCCTCTGCTGCCAGTATATTCTGTTTTACCGTTTTGCAGTTCCTGGTCATAACATCACTGATGCCTGCACTGTGAACATCAATGTTTTTATCCAGTGTTCGACGCAGGTCGCCATCGGTAAAAATACCAAGTAGTTTGTTATCACTGTCAACTATGGCGGTCATGCCCAGTTTTTTGCGTGTCATTTCCAGCAGGGCATCACGCAGGCTGGCATTTTCGTTAACCTGAGGGATGTCATCACCTCGGTGCATAATGTCAGCCACATGCAATAACAGGCGACGGCCCAGGCTGCCACCGGGGTGAGACAGGGCAAAATCTTCGGCGGTGAAGCCCCTGGCTTCCAGGCAGGCGACGGCCAGTGCGTCACCCATGACCAGGGTTACCGTGGTGCTGGACGTGGGCGCCAGCCCAAGTGGGCAGGCTTCTTTTTCAACCTGTACATCCAGGTTGATATTTGCTTCCTGTGCCAGTGAAGATCGGGCATTACCGGTCATGCTGATCAGGGGAGCGCCCAGGCGTTTGATAATGGGGATGATGGTGAGTAATTCGGCCGTTTCACCGGAATTAGATAATGCCAGTACCACGTCTTTGCTGGTAATCATGCCCAGGTCACCATGACTGGCTTCACCGGGGTGAACAAAGAAGGCGGGGGAGCCAGTACTGGCCAGGGTGGCGGCAATCTTACTGCCGATATGTCCAGACTTGCCCATACCGGTAACAACAATACGGCCTTCACAGTTCAACAGCAACTGGCAGGCCTGTACAAAATCATCATTAATACGGGGTTTCAGAGCTTCAATGGCATTCTGTTCCGTTTCGATAACTGCCAGGCCCAGTTTTTTTAAATCGTCATTATTCATTATTGGTTATTATCCAGCGGTAGCTTCAAAAAATAGCATTACTTCATAGGCAATAAATATGGACAGTAAAATACCACCTTCAGTTCGAGTTATTCTGCCTTTACCCCTCATACCTGAGGCCATAATGAATAGTAATAGTGTCAGAATAATGATCACAGGTAAATCACGGCTGAGAACGCCATCGGGTAAGAGGCCGGGGGCAATCAGGCCGGGGATACCCATAACGCCCAGTGTATTGAACATATTGGAGCCAATCACGTTACCAATGGCAATATCATGTTCATTTTTCCTGGCACTGACAATGGAAGCTGCCAGTTCCGGCAGGCTGGTGCCAATGGCGACGATGGTGAGGCCGATAATCAGGTCACTGACATTAAAGAATACTGCAATATTTATTGCACCCCAGACCAGCAGTTTGGAGCTGGCCAGCAGAACCACCATGCCGACAATGAGTAATTTCAGTGCCTGAAACATAGTCAGGTTGGCAGGGATTTCATGGTCAAATTCGATTTCCAGTGGATCATGGTCACGATTTTTAATTGTCACATGTACCATCCAGAACATAATGCATAACAGGGCTGTGACCATCAGCAGTCCATCCAGTTGTCCCAGGTGGTTATCAAAATAAACCAGCAATGAAACAATCAGGGTCGAAATGATAAGCAGGGGATATTCCCGTTTCAGGATACCTGAATGGACGCTCAAAGGATAAAACAGGGCTGTGGTGCCCAGTATCAGGGTAATATTGGCAATATTCGATCCCAGTGCATTGCCGACTGATAAGCCCGGGTTGCCATCGGCTGCAGCAAAGGCTGAGACCAGCATTTCCGGTGCCGAGGTGCCAAAACCGACAATGGTCAGGCCAATAATTAATGGCGACACGCCCAGGTTACGGGCAGTGGCGGAAGCGCCGGTAACAAATTGATCCGCACTCCAGATTAACAGGCCAAATCCACCCAGTACGGCCAGAATATCGATTAGAATAGTCACAATTATTATTACTCTAATTATTTAGCGCGCAATGATACACGATTCTGCTGATAAGGCTGAACAATCCTCTTCTGGTCTCAGGCTGGCTGCCCGTGGCTGGCGTCATGTATCGTGGCTGGATAGCTTTTATCCCGAGGATTTGCCGGAAGACTGGCAGCTGGGATTTTATGCCAACGAATTTTCAGCCGTACTGGTACCTGCCGGTGAATGGCAGGCTAACAGGGGGTTTGCGAGCAAAGACTGGTGTGATGATGTGGCTGCCTCGTTTCGATTTTATCTTGAATGGCCGTTTGATACAGCGGAGGGTGAGGATCAACAGTATTATTTACAACAATGCCAGGCGTTGGGTTCAAACCTGGGGGCGATTATTATGAGCCGGGATTTGGCCCTGTCCACTCAGTTGCCCGTTTATTACCTGTCAGCGGACGATATAAACCAGCAAATATGGACCCCTGAAGCTCAGGGGCAGTCAGGTATTGCTGGCCTGTCATTAACCAATACGGATTTGCGAGTGCAGCGGTCATGGCTGGAATCTTTTGCAGATAGTAATGCTGACCTGGAAGCGGTGTTGATTTTAGATGCGGAGCCGGATATTCAGACTTTGCTTGATTTTAAAACTCTTATTGAATTACTGGGTCTATGATAAACAGGCTGGATTAATGTGAGCTGGATAGGTGACAAATCCCACTGAAACAATACAATAACCAGAGTTAACGTATATTACCCTGTCTGCTCGTGTGCTGGAGCAGGTGACCGGTTGATTTCTTTACTCCAGAGCACAGGAGGGATCATGAATAAATTCATATCGTTTGTAGCCACTTTGTTGTTCGTTTTTTCAGTGCAATTGAACGCCGCAGTCATGGGGCCTGATGAGCTGGTTAAAAAAACTTCGGACCAGGTGCTTACAACACTGGAAAAGAATAAAGAGGTTTATAAAAAAGATCCTGACCAGATTTATACCCTGGTAGATGAAATTATTCTGCCTCACCTGGATTTTAAAGCTATGAGTCAGCTGGCCCTGGGTAAACACTGGAAAAGCGCCAATGAAGAACAGCGGGAAAAGTTTACCTCTGTCTTTAAAACCATGTTAATTCGTACCTATAGCAAGTCATTAACGGAATACAGTGGTCAGCAAATTGAATACCTGCCATACACGCCTGAGGCAGGCCAAAAGATTGTGATGATTAAAACCCAGATCAAACAGGATTCGGGTCCCGCAATTCCGATTGATTATCGTCTGCGTATTAAGAATGATACCTGGAAGGTTTTTGATATTAAAATTGATGGCATTAGCCTGGTGACTAACTATCGCAACAGCTTTAATGCTGAAATCAGGGAAGTGGGCATCAATGGTTTAATCGAACGCATGAATGATAAATATAAGAAAACAACGAGCTAATGTGTCTTCATAACGGTAATACGGGGTTGAAATTCAACACAATTTATTTCATCCCCGGCCGTTAGCACTACAGTCTGGCCAATTTCTGTCTGTAGATGCAAATTGCTCAGCAAAAAGGGTTGCAAATCAAGTATCATTACGTCCCCGAATAAGACTGGTTTCTCAGGGCTAAAAATCCATCTGAGCCAGGTTTTACTCATAAATTTAACGATAAGTAGTATTGAATGAATAAATTATTGATCCAGGGGGGGACCCCGCTGCATGGTGAAATACGTATTTCAGGTGCAAAAAATGCCGTCTTGCCTATTATGGCTGCGACCTTACTGGCAGATGGCCCTGCGATTGTAGAAAATGTGCCTCATCTTCAGGATGTCACAACCACTGTCGCCCTGCTGGGTAGCATGGGTGTGACCGTGGTGCTTGATGAAACCATGAGTGTTGAAATCGATACATCCACGATAGAGTCCCAGGTTGCGCCTTATGACCTGGTACGAACAATGCGTTCTTCAATACTGGTGTTAGGTCCGCTGGTTGCTCGTTATGGTTATGCTGAAGTTTCCCTGCCCGGTGGTTGTGCTATTGGTTCACGGCCGGTTAACCTGCATATCAAGGGGCTGCAGGATATGGGTGCTGAAGTTGAAGTTAAAAATGGATATATCATCGCCCGAGCAGACAGGTTAAAAGGTGCACGGATTGTGCTCGATATGGTGACCGTGACCGGTACTGAAAACCTGATGATGGCAGCCGCCCTGGCAGATGGTACGACTATCCTGGAAAATGCTGCCCGTGAACCGGAAGTCACTGACCTGGCCAATTTTATTAATGCCATGGGTGGCAAGATCTCAGGCGCTGGCACAGATACAATTACGATTGAGGGTGTCGAAACACTGACTGGTACCCGTTATAAAGTTGTTCCCGACCGTATCGAAACGGGCACCTTCCTGGTGGCAGCGGCAATTACCGGTGGCCGGGTAAAACTCAAGGATACAGATCCTTCCTTGCTGGATGCGGTACTCGACAAGTTAACTGAAAGCGGTGCCGAAATTACCCAGGGTGAAGACTGGATTGAGCTGGATATGAAAGGCAAACGCCCTAAATCAGTAAATATTCGTACTGCACCTTATCCAGGATTTCCCACGGATATGCAGGCACAGTTTTCAGCTTTAAATGCTGTGGCTGAAGGCACGGGTACCATTGTAGAAACGATTTTTGAAAATCGTTATATGCATGTCCAGGAAATGCAGCGTATGGGTGCAGAAATTGAAGTTGAAGGTAACACGGCTATTGTGCGAGGAGTTGAAAGTTTGAACGGTGCGCCCGTGATGGCAACGGATTTACGTGCATCTGCCAGTCTTATCCTGGCCGGCCTGGTTGCAAAGGGTGAAACTGAAGTGCAACGCATTTATCATATCGATCGTGGCTATGAATTGATTGAAGAGAAACTGTCCCAGTTAGGTGCAAAAATCCGGCGTATACCTGATTAGAAAATTATACCGAGTTCACTATGAATAATGTTATTACTATCGCACTGTCCAAGGGACGAATATTTAAAGAAACATTGCCCCTGCTGGAAGCAGCCGGTATTACACCGGTTGATGATCCCGAAACCAGTCGTAAACTGATTCTTGATACTAATCATGAAGATGTAAAACTGGTAATTATTCGTGCTACTGATGTACCTACCTATGTACAGTATGGTGCTGCTGACCTGGGTGTTGCGGGTAAAGATGTGTTAATGGAACATGGTGGTGATGGTCTGTACGAACTGGTTGATCTGAATATTGCCAGGTGTAAATTAATGACGGCAGGTTTAAATGACTATCAGCCAGCTGAAGGGCGTTTAAAAGTGGCTACCAAATTTGTCAATGTGGCACGCCAGTATTTTGCCGAGCAGGGTAAGCAGGTTGAAGTGATAAAGCTCTATGGTTCGATGGAACTGGGTCCCATTGTTGGTTTGTCTGATTTGATTGTTGACGTGGTGGATACCGGCAATACCCTGAAAGCTAATGGTCTGAAACCCATTGATCATATTGCAGATGTATCTTCACGTTTAATTGTTAATCGAGCCTCTTTAAAAACCCGGCACGAGCGTATTCAATCCATTGTTGATCAAATGAGCAGGGCTGTTAAACATGATTAATATTAAACAGCTTAATACCCAGGATAGTCAGTTCTGGTTACAGCTGGATACTTTGCTGGCATGGGATTCCGTATCCGATGACCAGGTGTTCAGTGTCGTTAACGAGGTCTTAAATAATGTCAAACGTCGGGGTGATGTAGCGGTTGTTGAATACACCAACAAGTTTGATCGACTCAGTGTTCAGTCAATGGCTGAGCTGGAAATTTCCCGTGAACGATTACAACAGGCCCTGGAGCGTATTCCAGCTGAACAGAGACAGGCACTGGAAACAGCTGCCGGGAGAGTGCGTGCTTATGCCGAACACCAGACGCTGGAATCCTGGTCCTATACCGAAGCAGATGGCACAGTGCTGGGTCAGCAGGTGTCGGCAATGGACCGGGTTGGGTTGTATGTGCCCGGTGGAAAAGCCGCATATCCATCCTCGGTTCTGATGAATGCCATTCCGGCCAAGGTAGCCGGTGTGCCAGAGTTAATCATGGTAGTACCTACACCGGATGGTGAAGTGAATGACCTGGTGTTAGCGGCAGCTGCAATTTCTAACGTGGATCGGGTGTTTGCTATTGGTGGTGCACAGGCAGTAGCCGCACTGGCTTATGGTACAGACACGGTACCCCAGGTAGACAAGATAGTAGGGCCGGGTAATATTTATGTTGCCACTGCCAAGCGCATGGTGTTTGGGGTCGTCGGTATCGACATGATTGCCGGGCCATCAGAAATTTGCATTGTCTGTGATGGAAAAACCGATCCAGACTGGATTGCCATGGATCTGTTTTCACAGGCAGAGCATGATGAAGATGCGCAGTCGATTTTAGTTAGCCCCGATGTGGAATTTATCGAGAATGTAAAAAACAGTATCAATAAACTGGTGCAGGAAATGCCACGGGCTGAGATTATTAAAACATCATTGAATAACCGTGGTGTTTTAATTACAGCAAAAGATATGGATGATGCCATTGTAGTTGCTAATTATATTGCACCTGAGCATCTGGAATTGTCTATGGATGATGCTGAGGACCGAGCAAAACAGATTCGTCATGCAGGTGCTATTTTTATGGGGCGTTATACAGCTGAGGCTCTGGGTGATTATTGTGCCGGGCCTAATCATGTATTACCGACATCACGAACAGCGCGTTTTTCATCGCCACTGGGTGTTTATGATTTTCAGAAGCGTTCCAGCCTGATTAACTGTTCCGCTGATGGTGCTTCAGAACTGGGTAAAACCGCATCGACCCTGGCTCATGGGGAAGGGCTGACTGCCCATGCCCGTTCTGCCGAATACCGGATAAAAGATTAGACTTTCTATTCGGTGGTTCAGGGTTAAAGTAAACTATAATTGCTATTTATTAAGATCAATAGCATGACAGCGAATCATGCTGTTTTACGGGGTCACAATGGCAAAGTTTTACTGAATGGCTGATATAATTCAATTTAAAAAAAAGAAACCCTTCGATAAAAATAAGGGTCATACTTTGTGCAAGCGTGGTTTCCATAAATGGGAAATAGTAAAAGACCAGCAGTTTGATACCAAGCAGGGGAAACTGGTTACTGTTTATCAATGTAAACGATGTGGTGCAACAAAGAATGAAGCTCATTAGTAGTTTTAAAATATTTTCTGTTTTAATTGTTCTGTTTATTAGCGCGCAGTCTCTGGCTGGGTCGTCTGATTTTTTTGATCAGAGTCTGGGTGATTATTCGGATGAACTGAATATTGCACGAGAAAATGGTAAGAAGGCGGTGCTGATCATGTTTGAAATGGATGAGTGTCCTTTTTGTGATCGCATGGCTAAAACCATTCTTAATCAGCCCGAGGTAATTAAATATTTTAAACAGCATTTTTCTATTTATCGTATCGATATTGAAGGGGATGTTGAAATAACAGATTTTGATGGCAAGCCAACATCAGAAAAAGATTTTGCTTTTAGACAGCATCGAGTCAGGGCGACACCGGTTATTGCTTTTTTCGATTTGAATGGAAAGCGTATTGTGCGTTATACCGGGGCGACATCTACTGTTGAAGAATTCATGTGGTTAGGTGAGTTTGTTGTTACAGAAGAATATAAAAATATGAGTTTTATTCGTTATAAAAAAATGAAACGTAAAACAGCCGGCTAATGCGCCTCAATTATATTGTTGCCTGTTTATTGTTCCCATCTGTATTGCTTGCCGAGCAGGTCAGCAAAAGTTTGCCTGATCCTTTAACGCTTGATTATGTGTTATCACTGGCAAGTGATAATCTGCATTATGATGTACTCCAGGCCGATGCCATGATTGTGCAGGCAGATGCGCGATTACAGCAGGCAGAATCTGCTTATGCGCTGGAAGCTGATATAAATATTAAAGCTCGATGGGCTGATCCTTCATCACTCGCTTTTGATCAGTCAAAAGAAGATCACAGTAGCTATCTGTCAGTTAGAAAGCCGCTTTATGATTTTGGTCAGACTGCCAGTAATATCAGTGCTGCTGAAATTGAGAAACAGTCTGTGGTTGCCAACCTGGAATATCAGTTAGGCCAGAGAAAAATTGATATAGCCCGGGCTTTTTTTAATGTGTTGCTGGCCGATTACCAGGAACGCTGGGATAATGAGCAGGTAGTTATTACCTGGGTTAACCACGAAGCAGAAAAAGACCGTCATGCACTGGGTGAAATTTCAGATGTTGAGTTATTAAAAATAAGAACCCGGCTTGAGTTACTGGAAAGTCAGCGTTCAATAAGCCGTTCACAACAGTATTCAAGCCGAGTTAACCTGGCGGAAGTAATCAATCGACCAGGACAGTTATCATCAAATCTTGAATTGCCTCAGCTGACATATGATCAGCGTCCGTTACCAGACTATGACAGCCTGGTAAATCAGCTCGAAACATTCAATCAGCCACTAAAATTGCAGTTTGCTAAAGTTGATGCGGCTGAAAAACGATTGCAGTCAGCACAAAAACAGAATCGACCGGTACTGTCGGCTGAAGTGACCATGTCTGAACATGAAAGAGAAAGTGCTGCCAGAAACGACTGGGCTGCAGAACTCACACTAACTGTGCCATTGCTGGAGCATCAGGGTATGCAGGCTAAAATAGCGCGTGCCCGTAGCCAGTGGCTAAGTGAGCGGGCATTATTATTAAAACAGGCATCAGCTACGCGCCAGGCATTATTAAATCTTTGCCAGGATATTAAGTTACTCGGTGTGCAGAAAAAGCAGCTGACAACTGAAATGCAATACCATGAGCTGGAACTGGATCGTAATCGTACCTTGTATGAAATGGAAGTTGCTACCAATTTTGGTACTGCCATGGTGGCTATTTCAGAAACTCGCTATAAACAGTTAAAAACTGATTTCGAGCTGGCACTTGCCTGGATGAACCTGGAGCTTATGTTTAACAGCCAGATTAATTTTGATGAGGCAGATAATGAATAAATACAGCATCATTCTATTAATAATGTCATTCATGATAGCCGGTAATGTAACTGCCCGGGATTATGATGGCTTTCTTTTATGGCCGGATAAGCAGGTGCTGGCCTTCCCGGTAACCGGCGTGGTCGACCAGGTGCTGGTACAGGCAGGGCAAAAGGTTAAAAAGGGCAGCAAACTGGCCCACCTGGATAAGCAGCCGTTTAGCATCAGAATCAAACAGGTGAAGGCCCGGTTGAGCCGGATTAAGCCTTTATTGTTTGACTCTCAACGGGATTTTGACCAGGCACAGGAACTGTTTGAGCGTACTGTTTTGTCTGAAGTGGAGCTGCGGAAAATAGAATCTGTATTAAAAGGATTAAAGGCCGACCATGATTCTGCCCAGGCAGAATTAGCGCTGGCCAACTGGCAATATGCTCGTGCCCAGCTGGAAGCACCTGTTGATGGTCGTATCACTGATGTCCTGATGCATGCTGGGGATATAGTGTCCGATGAAAATATGTCACGCTTAATGATTGTGATGGTTGTGGATAATTTGATGCAGGCCGCATTTATGGTTAATGCTGATGCTGCAGGTATGTATCACATAGGTCAGGATGCCCGGATTGAAGTTGCGTCCGAGCGTTACCCAGCTATAGTTAAATCAATAGTGTCGGCTGAACACCAGCAATACCAGGTCAGGCTTGAGTTTCAACTGCCGGACAGTCATAGCTATGTAGCGGGTCAGAAAGCCAGGGTCATATTCTGATGCCCTGCCGACATTACAGGGTGTATGGTCGGGTACAGGGTGTATTTTATAGAGCTAGTGCACAGGAACAGGCTGAACAACTGGGTTTAACTGGCTGGGTACGCAACCTGCCCGATGGTTGTGTTGAAGCGGTTGCCTGTGGCAGTGAACAGCAGTTAACAAGCTTTGAAAACTGGCTACAGCAAGGGTCGGCCATGGCCAGGGTCGAGAATCTGGACATAGAAGCGGTAACAGACCCGGTGTATTTTAATAAATTTGAAGTCAGGTACAGTTAGTAGAAAAAATTATGAATGCCGTTATCGATAATACCGATCGTAAACTCGATTTACATGAAATACTGCAGTGGCTTGAGCAGGACGGCATGGTGTCCGCTGATAATGCGCATATGCTTCGTACTGTTGCCATCGGTAAGGAATATGATTCCAAGCATCCACTGGTACTGATTGCGGAACGTAGTTGGGTTGATTTGCGGGATGAGCATAAATCACTGACACTGGAGGCTTTAACCGTATGGCTGTCAGAAAAAGTTCAGCTACCCTATTTGCGTATTGACCCGTTGAAAATTGAAGTCAGCAAGGTCACCGGGCTTATGTCCTATGCTTATGCTGCACGATTCAATGTATTACCCGTTAAAGTAGAAGGTGATGTGGTGACCGTGGCCACTGCTCAACCATTTGAGCGGGAGTGGGAACAGGAGCTGTCACGGATTAAAAATAAAACTTTTGAGCTGGTGGTTGCCAATCCCGATGATATTGCCCGTTACCTGCTGGAATTTTATACTGTTTCCAAATCGGTTACCGGTGCCCAGGATGACAAGAAACACGGTCATGGTAATTTAACCAATCTCGAATCCCTTATGGAGCTGGGACGCGCTGGTAAACTGGATGCCAATGACCAGCATGTGGTAAATATTGTTGACTGGTTATTGCAATATGCATTTGATCAGCGTGCCAGTGATATTCATTTAGAACCACGTCGTGAACAGGGTAATGTGCGTTTTCGTATCGATGGTGTCATGCACCAGGTCTACCAGATACCGACTACGGTTATGGCCGCAGTTTCCAGTCGTATTAAAATTCTGGCCCGGATGGACGTCGCAGAAAAACGTCGTCCCCAGGATGGTCGGTTAAAAACCCGTACCCCGGAAGGTCAGGAAGTCGAACTGCGTCTGTCTACCATGCCCACTGCTTTTGGCGAAAAACTGGTTATGCGTATTTTTGATCCTGAAGTCCTGGTTAGAAATTTTCGTGAACTGGGTTTTAGTAATAGCGATGATCAGAACTGGCAATCGATGATTTCCCAGCCGAATGGCATTATCCTGGTAACTGGTCCTACCGGTTCTGGTAAAACCACCACCCTGTATTCAACGCTAAAAAAACTGGCCAGGCCTGAAGTTAATGTCTGTACCATTGAAGATCCTATCGAACTGGTAGAGCCCAGTTTCAACCAGATGCAGGTGCAGCAGAATATCGGGCTGGATTTTGCCTCCGGTGTTCGTACCCTGTTACGTCAGGATCCGGACATTATTATGATTGGTGAGATCCGGGATATGGAAACCGCTGACATTGCGATACAGGCTGCACTTACCGGTCACCTGGTGTTATCCACGCTGCATACCAACGATGCACCTTCAGCTATCACCCGTATGATGGATATAGGTGTGCCACCGTATTTGATACAGTCAACAGTATTAGGCGTGATGGCGCAACGACTGATAAGAACTTTATGTCCTCATTGTAAACAGGAAATAGACATCGATGATGAAGTCTGGAAAGAACTGGTCAGGCCATGGAAATCGAAAAAGCCGGCAAAAATATTCGAGCCAGTCGGCTGTCTAGAATGTCGTAACACAGGTTACATGGGACGTATGGGTGTCTATGAAATGTTTACTTTTTCAGAAGACATAAAACATCATGTCACAGAGGATTGTAATATTTCAGCCATTCGACAACAGGCGTTGAAAGAAGGAATGTTGCCGCTACGCCTGAGTGGCGCACAAAAAATAGCAAATGGACAGACAACCGTGGCAGAAGTTATGAGAGTGGCGCCACCACCAATAGGAGATTAAATTTAAAATAATTAGTAATGTTATTACAGGGTAGTGATGCTTGAATTATGTGTATTTAAAATAATTATAGTTATGAGACGTATTCATCACTTTATCTCCATTTCTACAATCAGTGCAATAGCGCTGGTCGCTATAGTCACAGGTTATTTCTATACCAGTTACGCAACCAGGTTAATGATTGAGCATGAGGGTCGTGCCAATCGTGATTTAACACAAATAATGGAACGCGTAATCTGGCAGGAATTTAGAGTATTTATACAAAGAAGCAAGGGCATGAATCCGCAACAGCTTCTTGTTCAGCCAGAGATCAGTCAGCTTGATGATGTCGTTCGTTATCACATGAAATATACTAATATTCTTAAAGTCAAACTCTATAATCTCGATGGGTTAACGATTTTTTCAACGCAAGCAGAACAGATTGGCAATGATAAAAGTGATAACCAGGGGTTTCAGGATGCCCGTGATGGTAAGGTGCGCAGCTATCTTGCATTTCGTAGTGAGTTTCATGCTTTTGAAAAGATGATTGTCGATCGCGATATTATAAGTTCATATGTGCCGTTACGAGCTGAGGAAGAAGGGACGCCTGTTGGTGTGGTGGAAGTTTATTCAGATGTTACTGAGCTTGTGTCTGATATAAATAAATCACAATGGATCATTGTTGTATCTGGATTTTCTGGGTTTGTTTTTCTATTTCTTGTAGTGCAATGGGTGTCTGCCCGGGTGGCGAGGACTATGAGCGAACATGCAGAAGAACATAACCAGGTTGCGCAGCTGGCTTTTACTGATACCCTGACTGGTTTGCCTAATCGAAGTGAATTTAACAGTGATCTTGAAAAAATAATAATTAATAAAGGATCGTCTGGCTCGGAGTTTGGTTTGTTATATATTGATCTTGACGGGTTTAAATCAATAAATGATAAGCATGGTCATTTAACGGGTGATGAAGTGCTTAAGCATGTCGGTTCATCTATTCGTGGTTCCCTTCGTGCCAGTGACACGGTATACCGGGTTGGGGGGGATGAGTTTACTGTGATTCTACGTGGCCTTAATAGATCAGCTGATGCTGGCGTGGTTGCTGAAAAACTGATAACGGAAATTGCAAAACCAATTGCCTGTAAGGATACTGCTTGCAAGTTGACAGCAAGTGTCGGTGTTGCATTTCTGGATGAAGGCACAACCAGTATCGACCAGTTAGTACATGCTGCGGATAAGGCAATGTATGTTGCAAAACAAACAGGCGCAAATCAATATCGGATGGCCTGATCGGTTAAGTGTTTTGACTGGATGCTAGTTTTTACTTACCCGGATTATTTTTGTATTCCTTTTTATATTCATAAATTTATTAAAAAATATATCACAGATATTTTATGGTTGCATGATGTTGTTTTTATTGTTTTAAAGGCTGCTTTCCTGAAGTCTTGTCCTGAATTAAGCTTATTTAATGTTTTTGATAAATCATAATCGTATTTAATCATCTTTTTTGTTGATGAGTTCGCTTAACTCCAGGTTTAATGTATGTGCTGACTTTGTTGTTTCTTACAACGATTATCTCGGGGGGGAATAAGTATAAATATTATGTCGAGGGAAAGAATAATTTTGCTCGTATAAATTCACTAGCAAATAAAACATACATATTAAGCACAGGAGTAGGTTGCCGACTGCAAAGTCCTGCATGTGGGTTCAGGTTTTTTATCTGTTGCATCAATATTGTATCTGGAGTTGTTTTGTAGGATATATTTATGGTGCGAATATAGGATTCAATAGCATTGAATTGATTGGTGCGGGCTGCCAGTAATAATGACGCC
>JAOUQA010000150.1 GCA_029879605.1 Gammaproteobacteria bacterium | reverse complement strand
AATAGCTTCGGGATAAGCATTAACATCAAAATGTTTCCAGTATTCAGACTTCAAACCATAGGCACTGGCGAAATTACGCTTGGCCTCTACGACCAGCTTTGGAAATCGACCCACTTTATAGATATCAATTACACGCATATGAAACTGTGGGGAAACTCGATGTAATGGATTGCGTTCTACGAATGCATTGTATGTTTCAGCAGCATCGCCGTAACGACGTTTAATAAAATAATGTTCCGCGAGGTTTTTGTAAACGCCAACTTCGTATGGTTTTCTTCCTACCTTATCAAAATGATCAATAATTGACTTGGCACCTTCAAGATTTGAAAAGCTCAAACTAATGACACGATAGGTGTCATCAACACGCTTTTTAGCAATTTTGTCCTCAGTTTGATTAAAGTCATAACCAATGGAAATTTTATGATCCAGCAAAGACATGAAGAACATCAGAGCTTCTTCATATAATTCCTGTTTATAAAAAGTCCAGCCCAGCTTGTATAAGGCAAGATCATAATAAAACGAATTACTTCCGATATTTACAATAGCCTTGTAGGCATCTTCTGAATCCAGAAATTTCTTACGCGTAAAGAAATATTCTGCACGACGGAACTGTACTTCATCCATGTATCGAGAGTTAGGATACTCTTTAACAATACGATTCATCACAACCATGGCAGCTTCAACATCTGCCATTTCTTCGTATGCTCGTGACATCTGGTATAAAACCTGGTCATTACGTTCATAGAGCGGGAATCTTTCAAGCAACTGCTTATAAAGTGCTATTGCTTCCTGGGCACCAACATTATTCATATCAGCATCTGTACCATCTGCCAGCTTTATCTTATCCTGCTTTTGTGCTTCGATTTTATCTGACTGTGTGGCACGTTTTTCAAAATCGTCATCAGATTCACCATCTACTTTGGTAGATGAAGATTTATCGTCTCCAGTTTTTTTGGTTGCAATTGCTGCTGATTTATCTGAACTGGATTTTTCTATAGATTTTTTGCTTGATGGTTTACTAATTTCTTTATCAAGAGCTGAGTCCTGTATAGCATTCTGGCGCTCAATTTTTAAATCTGCCAGTCGACGAATAGCTTCTGGTGTCATGGCAGATTCAGGTGTTTCTTCGAGAAACTTCTGATAGCTCTCCATTGCCTTTTCTAAGCCACCTTCGATGACTTCATCCTCAAGTTTAAGATCAACCATACGCAGTTGCGCCAGCGTACCACTTTCATCAATAGTCGCGCACGAAGTAACTAATACCAGGGAAGCAAAAATAGATAAGTAAGACCGTATCATTTCTTAATCTCTTCCCTGGGTTGTTCTACGGCATTAGATTCTTTATTGGGTTCACTTTTCGCTTTAGTTTCTGCTTCAACTTTGGCTGCTTCAGCGCTTTTCTTCTCCATTTCTTCAGCCAGCACTCTGGCCTGGTTCGCCCTTTCTTCAGCCGCTTTTTTAAATTTTGCATCTTCCTGGGCTTTTTGTGCACGGTCATAACTTTCAGCCAGTGCAAACCTGGCTTTTATCTGGTCACCTTCAATTCTCTTACGTCGTTTATCGAGTTCATTGACAGCCATGGTTTCTAACATGTGCCCCTGCCTTAACATGGCAGACTTAATACGCTCCATACTATCCTGCACCTTAAACTTGAGCGTATTAAGTGGAGCATCGTAACCCTCATAACTCTGGGTTGCTGCTTGACGTGTACGTACAAAAGATCGATAGGTTTCTTTCAAATCTGCAACTACGCCATCAAGTTCGCGTAATCTTTTGAATGCCTGGGTAAGCCGATCATGAAATTCCGTTAATATATTCCACTTAAGCACGCCCCTGAGTCTCTCAACCTGTTGTCTTGACTGATTAGTTAATGGTAAATGTTTAACCTTTCGTTCAAGTCTTTCAACTCTATAACCATCAACGCGCTCGGCTACTGTGGCAAGAAATTCAGGTCTTGGCGCAATCAACATTGACTGCAATTTATTTTCAAGACTATCTCTTTGTTCAATGCGAAGACGCATACGTGAATCCAGTAACTGGAATTTTTTTTCTATGACCGGCAGTAAAGGCTTATAATATTCACGGCGTATGTTTACTAGCTCCTGATATGAGGCAATATCAACTTCCCATTTTAATAATCGTTTACGCATTTCTTCCAGATCAAAATAATTCTGTAATGATTCCTGAAAATCATGCGAAGCCATTAAATGCATTAGATAATGAGTTTCAGGCGCTTCTGGCAGATCACGTAATTTTATAACCCAGTTTTTATCTTGCTTTAGTTCTTCACGTGCCAATGCTTCAAGAAATTTTCCATCCTGAATGCTTTTTATTGAAGCATCGAGTTTACTTAGTTCAGTATTGAATGACTCAAGTGCGCGTCCATATAGAACAGCTGATTTACCATGAAGCCCCAGTTTACCGTATGCAAATGGAACACCAAGCAGCACTTCCTGAACGGCTCTATCAGTTACATTTCGTTTGGCTAGTATTGTCCAGGGAACCAGGGCCCGATCATAACGTTTGAGTGCAATATCTGCCCAGCCGGAACCAAGCAATGCACGATTAGAAAAAGCACCATTAAGCTGAACACGATCAAGGTACTTTTTAGCCAGTTCTGGCTCGCCTGTTTCGAGTAATTTATAGCCAAGGGCAAGATTGGCTTTATCCCTGATGGAACGTGTACCTTCATCACTGCCACTGGTCGTTCCTGCTTTATCTAGTTGCAGTATGCCATTTGCATCCTCACCCAGCTGGAGTAATGCAATACCAAGGTTGTATGCAGCAAATCCACCATGCGTATTACTACCCTGCAAGCCAGATAAAATCTCAATAGCATCCGTTGGTCGTCCATTGACCATAAAAATTACAGCTTTAACATATTCAATGTCATCACGAATTTCATCAGGTATTGCACCTTCAATTCTTTCTATCGCGTGAAGAGCATTAACTGGCTGATTCTTTTGTAAAAGAATTTTTGCAAGTCGATAAATTGCCTCGTTACGAACAACAGGATCAACATTACCTTCTATAACTGATTTAATTGCCCGGCCAGCACGTTGATGCATTCGATAATAAAGTTCAAAATCACCAACTGAGAATTGAGCACTATCAATAAACTGATGCAGTGAATCCAGACCTGGCTCATCAAGCCCATGATATTGACCGAGTTCTGCATCCAGGCGTGAAATAGCATCAAAATACTCACCCTTATGGGCATAAAAAATTGCTTCCCCAAAAAATAGATCGGTCGATGGTTTAGCATCGACCGTCTGGAAACAAAGTATTCCAAGACTAATACAACTGAATAAAAGAAGCCTTACAGGTTTCATTGATTACCACTCTTTAAACTCAATTGCATCACCCAGAGCTGAGCCTGCGACCTTGACTTCAACAAGCTTGGGTTTTACCCCTTTAGTAATTGTATGAGTAGCTTTTTCCTTGTATGAACCACCCAGTGCTGACTTACCTAAAAATATAACCTCTAACTGATGTTCACCTGTACGAATATTGCCGGTATAAATTTTCTGTACGCCTCCATTACGCAGCGCATCCAGTTCCTTGGCTGTATATAAATGATGCACAACTTCTTTTCCATCAAGCTTAATGTCCATTGCGTCCAGACGAAAACCGTCTTTATCGGCAAAAGAAACAAATATAGAAACCTGAGTATTTGACGGGTAGAGTAGTTTTTCTTCCAGTAGAGCGAGTTCAGCCGAGATACCTAGTACGTCTTTTTTAATTTCCTGAACCTGCTCATCAAGACCTTTTATCTGGGCCTTGGAAACTTCCTGGGCTATTGACTTGCCTGCGAATGTTGACAGGCATATAATCAATGCCGAAATAAATAAATTCTGTTTCATATCAAATACTTAAAGTAATAATTAAAAAACACACAAAATAACGCCAATATTACTATTAGCCCTTATAGTCTAAGTTCTTTTATCAATTAAGTAGTAGAGGGCAATCACAGAATCACATGTTTGAAATCATGTCGTAAATTGCCTGGCCATATATAACAGCCTGTCACCAGCACATCAAATTTAACCCATATGGGTTAGTTTAGACCATAGTTAGTAAAATGCGCTGTAAACTCACCACCATTTCACTTATTAAGTATGGTGGAAAATTATTAAATATCCATGAATATAAACCATTAATTTTACAGGCAATCTTTAATGATCAATACATAAACAACATAGGCTTATGCCAGATAAAATACTTATAGCTATATAGTGAATGCATTGAAACCAGGCTTGATGACCAGCCAACGACTCACTTATATTATTGAAAGTGCATTCAGATAATTTTCAATTGATACCGTCGAATAACCTGGTATAAAACGCCTCCATTTACTGAGACTGATTCAACAAGCACAAAATTATTAACAGACCAGTTAATGTGTTCAAAAAAATTTATTACACCAGGCTCACTTAATTTTCTCATCAGGCTAACGTGTGGCATATATAGTCTTGTTTCCTGTTGATATCCGCAACAGGTTAAGCCTTCTGCCAGGCTGGTATATAGTTTTAATAATGCATCCGGTATAGTACTACACGACATTGTAAAAACTTTTGCCTGTGAAAAGTAACTGTATTGATCCAGGTTGATTTTAAATGGTGGTACATGTACCTGCTGAGCAGCATGGTCATAGCAATCCAGTTTTTGTTCAGGAACATTACCCATAAAATGTAACGTTAAATGTAAATTTTCAGGCCGCATAAAACGCTCTGGTAATTGCGCCTGAGGAGATTGTTGAAAGACTGTCATAATTTGCTGACGAACAGTTTCATCAGGCCAGAGCGCAAAAAATACACGCCTGGTTTTTTGTTTAGCCATTATCAAGAATTCTTAACAAGCCATTTAATGCTTCATAAACAGCTTGACGACGCACCGCTTCCCTGTCACCACTAAACTGAAACTTCACAGCTTCTATTACCCGACCGGGTCGAGCCCAGGCTATCCAGACTGTGCCAACCGGTTTATTCTCAGTACCACCTGTAGGACCTGCAATACCACTTATTGAAACGCCAATTGCCGAATTACATCGATCCAGTAAACCAAGCACCATTTCCTTGACCACAGGCTGGCTAACTGCACCATAATCTTTTAGTGCCTTAGCACTAACCCCGAGAATACCCTGCTTCACCTCGTTATGATAAACAACCAGCGAGCATTCAAACCAGCTGGAACTACCATCAAGATCAGTAATGCACTTGGCCAGCCAGCCACCAGTACAGGATTCAGCTGCCGCCATGAGCATTTTTTTATCCACTAGCTGTTTGCCGAGCTTTTGAGCCAAAGCATGTAATGTTTCATCATCTATCATGGTAAAGATTCCATTTTATCAATAACTTAACGATACCACGGGACGCCAGATACACAAGAATTGAAATCTTGATCCTTTTATATTAGAATCTGCTAATATTTAATTTATGGGTAGGTATAGTATGACAATTGATCGTGTAGTAATGGCTTTCGCTGGCCTGATGATTATTTTAAGTGTTGCTCTCTCCCAGTTGCATTCCGTTAACTGGTTATGGTTTACAGGTTTTGTCGGTATCAACATCCTGCAATCAGCATTTACGGGATTCTGTCCACTGGTCAATATATTAAAAGCCATTGGAGTAAAGCCCGGCCAGGCGTTTAATTAAATCGCAGCAATATTATTCAACAAATATGATTTTTTATATTATTAACTCTATAAAATA
>JAOUQA010000149.1 GCA_029879605.1 Gammaproteobacteria bacterium | reverse complement strand
ATAATGAAGATTCCCGAAAACCGATGAGTGACAACAAGATTGCCAGCCATCTGGTTGAACAGGGTATAAACGTGGCGCGTAGAACCGTGGCAAAATATCGAGAAGCCATGATGATACCACCATCAAATGAGCGTAAACGCCTTACTTAAAGGCATACAATGAAATTAACGCCTTACTAGAGGCATACTAAATTAAGGAGTCCTCATGCAAATCAACTTAACTGGACACCATGTTGAAATCACTGATTCGCTTCGTAACTATGTTGAAGAAAAAATGGAAAAACTGGAAAGACATTTTGATAAAGTTACCAACACACACGTTATTCTTTCAGTTGAAAGTGTACGTCATAAGGCAGAAGCCACGGTACACATGAGTGGCAACAATGTATTTGCTGAAAACACAGAAGATGATATGTATGCAGCCATAGACGGTCTCATTGACAAACTGGATCGCCAGGTAAAAAAACACAAGGAAAAACTTACCAATCACCTGCATCATAAACCGCAGCCCGACCTGACCTAAGTAATACGTAATGAATATCAGCCAGCTAATTGCACCTGATCGCGTTCTCTGCCTGAATGAGATCAGCAGTAAAAAAAGAATTCTGGAAAAGCTAAGCCAGATACTGGCCCTGGGAACAATTGGCTATGATCATGCTGAAATATTCAATCGTTTAATTGAGCGTGAACGCCTTGGCTCAACGGGCCTGGGTCATGGCGTTGCTTTACCCCATGGGCGTTATGGTGAAAATGAAATTACTATTGGGGCTTTTATCAAACTGGATAAAGGCATTGACTTCGACAGCCCTGATGGCCAGCCAACAGATTTGCTTTTTGCGCTGCTGGTGCCAGAGCACCATACAGATGAGCATTTACAGGTTCTGGCTTCACTTGCGAGAATGTTTAGCGACAAGGATTTTTGCACTAAATTAAGGCAATGCGATTCTGACGAAGAATTATTTCAACATTTATCTGGCCAGGCGGTTGCCAGTGAAACATCCTGAATCAAAACATTCATGATCAAAGGAACTACAGCACAGGATTTATATGAACACTTACGTTCTCATATAGATTTACACTGGATTGGTGGTACCCGGGACGCTGACCGTGTCATGAAGCGCAAGCTCCACTGGAGCAATCATGCAACCATGATTGGCCACCTCAACTTTATACACCCCAATACCATTCAGGTCATCGGCAAAACTGAATGGGACTACCTGCAAAACCTTAAAAAGAACTCCAGGGAAGATGCATTAGATCAAATTTTTATACGCCACACTTTAGCAATCATCATAAGCGATGGGATTGACGTTCCCGATGATATTATTAAACATGCTGACGAAAATCGCACCCCTCTTTTTCAAAGTTGCCTGGCCAGTAATGAACTGATAGATTCCATTCGATTTTATTTATCCAACCTGCTAGCAGACAAAGAAGTCATACATGGTGTATTCATGGAAGTCATGGGTACAGGTGTACTGATCACGGGAGAAAGCAGTGTCGGAAAAAGCGAGTTAGCTCTAGAACTGATAACACGGGGACACAGGCTCATTGCCGATGATGCGCCAGAATTTACTCGCATTGGCCCCAATATTCTAAATGGCTCATGCCCGGAAGTTTTAAAAGATTTCATGGAAGTTCGCGGACTGGGCGTACTTAATATCAGGGCAATGTATGGCGAAAACGCCATTAAACAGAACAAATATCTGCGATTAATTATTCATATGGAACGCATGTCTATTGAAGATCAGCAACAACTTGATAGACTCTATGGTAATCGCTCAGTAAGAAGTATACTGGATGTCAACATACCTCAAATTATGTTGCCCGTTGCATCCGGAAGAAACCTGGCTGTTATGGTTGAAGCTGCTGTGAGAAACCATATCTTGCTTGAGCATGGGCATGATGCCAGTGAAGAATTTATAAATCGACAAAGCCAATATATAAAATAACTTTATTAATTATCAAAAATGAAACTTGTTATTATTAGCGGATTATCCGGCTCTGGAAAATCAGTGGCTCTACACACACTGGAGGACGAGGGATTTTATTGCGTTGACAATTTACCTTTAGGACTTTTACCAGGCTTTTCTCAACAGATCATAAATAACCAGATAAAAATCTACGATGAAATCGCTGTTGGCATCGATGCTCGAAGCGGCGTCAATGATTTACGCAGGTACAGGGAAATAATCGAAAGTGTCAAACAAATGGGAATCGAAGTCGAAACCATTTTCTTCCAGACAGACATTAATACTTTAATTAAAAGATTCAGTGATACACGCAGACGTCATCCACTGGCAAAAAAAGGCATTCCTCTTACAGAAGCCATCGATATTGAACGAAATTTAATGGCGCCCATTTCTATTGAAGCAGATTTATGCCTGGACACCACTCACACCAACATACATCAACTGCGCTCCTTACTGAAAGAGCGTGTATTACTAAGAACCGAACAACAATTATCAATATTATTTCAATCATTTGGTTTTAAGCATAGTGTACCTTCAGATTCTGATTTTGTTTTTGATGTACGCTGCCTGCCAAATCCTCACTGGGAACCAGTTTTGCGCCCTCTTACAGGTCAGGATCCAGAAGTGATCGATTTTTTACAAAGCCGTGAAGAAGTAAAAAACATGTTTGACCATATATGTAGTTTTCTGGAATTCTGGATTCCTCAGTTTGCTGATCAAAATCGCTATTATCTAACAGTTTCCATTGGCTGCACAGGTGGACAGCATCGTTCTGTATACCTGGCTGAGCAACTGTGCAAACACTTCCAGGACAAACAGCCTAATGTTTCACTACGTCATAGAGAAATGGAATGAGTGTTGGATTATTACTTATAACCCATGTTGGTGTTGCAAAAAATCTGCTTGACACAGCAGACCGTATGCTTGGCAGCTATACCACTAAAATCAAAACTATCGAGGTGCCTCTAGATGCAGAAACAGAATCCATTTCAAATCAGGCCAGGCAATTACTGGAAGAATTAAACCAGGGACATGGCATCTTAATACTGACTGACTTATACGGTAGCACACCAAGTAATATCGCTTGCAATTTAATTACCACACCAGACATACAGCTTGTAGCAGGTATCAATCTGCCAATGCTGGTTCGCACACTAAACTATCCTGACTTAACACTTGATGAGCTTGTTAACAAGGCCATATCCGGCGGTAAAGATGGAATTTTACAATGCACATGCAAAACAACAACATAATGCCAGAATTAAATAAAACTGTAACTATTGTTAATAAACTTGGTATGCACGCAAGAGCAGCCGCCAAATTCGTAAATCTTGCCTCAGGTTTTAAAAGCATGGTTCAGATTGAAAAAAATGGCCATAAAGTTGATGGAAAGAGCATTATGGGTGTCATGATGCTTGCAGCTGCCAAAGGCAGTGAAGTTACATTATTAATTTCAGGTGATGATGCCAGTAGCTGCATTGAAGCACTGGCTAACCTGATTAATAACCGTTTTGATGAAGACGAATAATAATTATGAGCGTACTACTGAACGGTATTGGTGTTTCTAAGGGGATTGCAATAGGCCAGGCATATATATTATATCGAGAACAACCCGAAATACCTGAACATAGCATTCCCGACAACCTGATCAAAAATGAAATCAAACGCTTTCATAAGGCACGCAAACAGGCACAAAAGCAATTACGCGACATTCAGCAAAAAGTTGCTGATGATATTCCTCAGGACATTTCGCAATTTATTGAAACCAACTTACTGATGCTAGAAGATCCTGTACTTTGTGACGGTACTATCAACCAGATAGAGGAACGCAAACGCAATGCAGAATGGGCATTACAGGCACAATGCAATCGCCTGGTGAAAGTCTTTGAAGAAATGGATGACCCTTATCTTAAAACTCGTAAAGATGATATCATCCATGTCGTGCAGAGAATCCAGAGCTGCTTAATGACTGATGAGCCAGCCTCCCCTGCTGATGAGGATATGGATCATTTAAAAGGTCGTATTATTATTGCAGATGACCTAACGCCTGCTGACACCATCTTGATGCAACACCAGAAAATCGCCGGCTTTGTGACTGAATATGGTGGACCACTTTCACATACCGCAATACTTGCACGCAACCTGGGTATACCTGCCGTTATCGGGGTACATAATGCGCAACAACTTATCCTTGCCAGTGAATGGTTAATCATTGACGGTGACAAAGGGACGATTGTTGCAAATCCAGATAAAAAAACACTCAAGCATTTTAAATCTCTTCAGAAAGATGAAAAATCACGCAAGCGAAATTTATTTGATTTAAAAAATAAAAAAGCACGAACACTTGATGGCATTCCTATAACGCTTAATGGCAATATTGATAGACCGGCAGACATTAAAATCCTGAGACAGTATGATCACACAGGCGTTGGTCTGTATCGCACTGAAATGTTATTCATAGAACGCGATGAAAACCCGGACGAAGATGAACAGTATGAAACTTATCGCCGCGCTCTTCGTGCACTTAAAGACCACCCTCTAACAATTAGAACAGTGGATCTGGGCGCCGATAAAGAATTAAGTTCCACACTACAGCATGGTCCATTAGCGCATAACCCCGCCATGGGACTCAGAGCTATACGCCGTTGCCTGAAAGAACCTGAGCAATTTCTTAAACAAATACGGGCAATTCTGCGTGCTGGTGCATATGGTCCTGTCAGAATGATGATACCCATGCTATCCTGTCTCGATGAACTTGACCAAACACTTGAATTAATCAACCAGGCAAAAAATGAATTAACAACCAGTAAAAAACGTTTTGACCCTGCAGTACCTGTTGGCGCAATGATAGAAGTACCATCTGCTGCACTGGCAGCCCATCATTTTGCTGAAAAACTTGATTTTCTTTCTATCGGCACCAATGACCTTATACAATACACACTTGCACTAGACCGTATTGATGATGAAGTAAGTCATTTATACCAACCACTTAATCTTTCCGTATTAAAACTTATTGATATTACGCTTCAAGCTGGCAGAAAGAATAATATCGACGTATCACTCTGTGGTGAAATGGCAAGTGATCCAAAATATACGCGACTACTGTTAGGCATGGGACTGAAAAACTTTAGCGTTCAGGCAAATACTCTGCTTGAAATAAAGCATGTCATCAATAACTCTCGTATAGACAAACTATCACCAAAAATCCGCAAGCTATTATCTATACCTTACCCTGATCAGATAGAACAAAAAATAATCAAACTTAATAATCTAAAACACTGATGTCTGCAGACAGATTATTTACTCAATTACATCTATACTTTAAGTAAGCTTTTCTAGTAAACATATGCCCTGTCCTTCAGGCCATAAATAAAAATGCATTTTAAATTTATTGACAGCGCAAATATACCGCATAACGAAATCATCGGTTCTTATGACTTTATTCTTGTTATTTTATCGATAACTGTCGCCTGTATTGCTTCATATACGGCATTCGTGTTAACCCGAAGAATACATAAAAATAATAAATTACCCTGGTTACTTGCAGGATCCTTTATTCAGGGAACTGGTATATGGTCAATGCATTTTATTGGCATGCTTGCATTTAAACTTCCTGACAATATTTCTGTCAGTTATGATCCACTAATTACTACTATCTCAATACTCCCCGCTATTCTTGCCAGTTTTGTTGTATTTAGAACTAATCCCAAACATTCGAATATGTTAATTAATTCCATCCTGATG
>JAOUQA010000008.1 GCA_029879605.1 Gammaproteobacteria bacterium | reverse complement strand
ATTCAAAAAGCTTCACTGCTACTTTTTCCTGTTTATAATCTTTTAAATACCTGGCATAACCTCGGTTATGCCACTCCTGGACAGGCAACCCAAGATCATAATAAATACCGTCATTGTAAGCCACATCCAGCATGAAACAGGGGGTTTTCATATGATCAGGCGTATTTGACAGGCTCCTGATTTGCTGACTGGATAATGTCTGTTGATAATATTTCAAAATATTCATTTCTTTTTTATACATATCCGGTATGTACTGTATATGGGTACACATCTCATCATTTACTTTAATTTTATATTCCTTTACCTGTTTACCCGAAATTGCAGGAGCACCCTCCAGAACATCATGACTAATATCAGCTACAAATTTATAATCTGGTTTTTTCCAGTTATCACCCCTGATTAATAAAATTGTTCTATCTTCATGATTAACACTAAAAATTATTTTTTTTGTTACATCAAATAAAATAAAATCATCGTGCAAATTACCATTATCGATACGAAGATATTGCGGAGTAATCATATAGCGCATTTGCACCTGATCATTACCAGCTTCAATTTCATCAAACCAGAGAATAGTTACCAGTAAATCCTCACTGGCCAGACTTAATGAGTAAAATAATGATGAAGTAATTAACAGGATAAGTTTTAAGCATTTTTTTATGATCATTATTTATCTCTCAGGTCAGCAAGTTCCTCTTCAGTAAACCCTGCCTGAAGCCTGGTCACATCATCAAATGGTCCTTTAAGTGGCCCATCCATATATTCATTTAACAGCTCAGTAAAAGTGTGACGTGTATCCAGTCCTCTTTGTTCACATGCATAACGAAACCAGCGACTTCCAATAGCAACATGACCAATTTCATCACTATGTATTATTTTGAGACGATCAGAAAAATCAATATCACCTGCTGCAATTAATTTTTGAATAAGACCCGGTGTAACATCCAGTCCCCTGGCTTCCAGCACTCTGGGTACAAGTGCCATCCTGATCAATACATCATCAGCAGTTTTAACAGCCATTTCCCACAAACCATCATGAGCGAAGTAATCCCCATAGCTAGCCCCTCTTTCTTCCATATAATCTGTCAACAATTTAAAGTGCCTGGCTTCTTCGTCTGCTACTTTTAGCCAGTCAGTATAATAATCCCGTGGCATGGAACGAAAACGGTAAACAGCATCAAGGGCAAGGTTAATGGCATTAAATTCAATATGAGCCAGTGCGTGAGCCAGTACTATACGTCCCTGCTCAGTATGCACACTACGCCTTGGTACATCTCTCGGATGAACTAACAGTGGTTTTTCTGGCCTGCCTGGCACGCCAATGGTTTCAGCCTCTTCTTCAGAGTCATGGGATAGCAACTGATTATTCCAGTCACTAACTAATTGATGCGTTAGTTTACATTTATCAACTGGATCACAGTTACTAATGCAATGCCGGGCGACATCAAAAACTGATTGCATAGTTGTATCAATTCATTATTAACTAAAAATCCATTGTACTGATTTTTATTACCATAACAAATAAAAGGTTTAATCCGGCGAGCAGAAGGTTTTGATCTGACAAGCGTATGTTTTGATACATTAAACCGTAAATCAGGATTTTGGACGCCATACCCCAAATGCATCCTGTGCAGGTGGCGCTGACTGTTTCATTTTTTCACTTTCCATGTAATCGAACACGTGTTTCATAAAACCACATATATCATTCAAAGCCTCCTGCTTGTTCATCTGTGGATTAACATAATCAGATAACATCATGCCGGCTGCTGCCGCCAGGTATTGCATCGCTAAAATATCATCTGTAGTTCTAGGATCCTGCTTTTCGAGAGCCGCTCGCAAATCACCCATTAACTGGGGCGATAATTGAATACCATCATCACTCATTGTTTTTTCCTGTATTTGGTTTAAATTTGTGGCACATTCTACATCCTTTGATAGGGTATTAACCATGTATAAGATCAGTGTATTTATTCCTGAATCTCATCTTGAGCCTGTTAAATCAGCCATGTTTAAAGCGGGTGCGGGTAAAATTGGTGATTACGACTGCTGTAGCTGGCAAACACTGGGACAGGGTCAGTTCAGACCCCTGGCCAACAGTAATCCCTATATCGGCAGTACAGGTAATATCGAGCAGGTGGACGAATATAAAGTCGAAATGGTATGTGAAGACAACCTGGTTACCACGGTTATTGACGCCATGAAGCAGGCCCATCCCTATGAAGAACCGGCCTATGATGTCTGGAAACTCGAAAAACTATAAAAACCTGCCATTAAAAAAATAAGATTATGCTAATATAGCCACCGATTATTTAGAGACAACTGGGAGACAACTATGTACGGTTTCAATGTAACGATGCAAACATCAATGGATGATGCTGAAGCTAAAGTTCGTGACGCATTAATGGAAGAAGGCTTTGGTGTACTAACCGAAATTGATGTACAGAAAGTAATGAAAGCCAAACTGGACGTCGATCGCTCAGGTTATAAAATCCTCGGCGCCTGCAACCCTAATCTTGCCCACCAGGCAATTGATGCTGAACCCGATATAGGCCTGCTTCTGCCATGTAATGTTTTACTGAGAGAAGAAGATGACGGCACTATCAATGTAGGCTTCATGGACCCGGCAGCTGTATTAACACTGGTCGACAATCCCACCATTGCCGAAGTTGCTCCTGTCGTTCGCGAAAAACTACAACGTGTGGCTGAAAAACTTAAAGCATAATCAGTTCATAACATGACAGGATAGCCTTGTACTGGCTATCCCGTTCCTGTTTAATCTTTGACTGTCCAGACATTATTCTGATTAACAACTTCGTACCTGGCCCACCTGGCAAAGGCCTGGCGAGTAATACATTCAGTTGTACCCTGCCCTTCGCCTTTGATCACTTTATAAATCACCTGGTCTTTGTCAGCATCGTCAGAAACTGATTCATCAATAATCATGCGTACTACGAAATCCTCTCCGAGACGACCATGACTGTAATAATGTCCAGCCTGAATGTCTTCCGGTGCCAGTCGATTACGCTTGTTATGCTGAGTGGCAATACGGTATATGGATTCCAGCTCTTCTTCACTGACATCCGCAAAAGAACCTATGCTCTCCAGCGCATACCTGAGATCACTGCGAGGAATTACATTATCAGTACGATACCTGCAATCACCAGGCTCACGTTTTTCAGGCATATAGGCCAGTACCACAGGATATCGGCGCCATTTAAATGGATAATTAACGACAACTGCCACCAGTAAAATGACCACAACATTAAGCATAACAGGCGTCAAAACATACTGAAAAGCCAGGTTATGCAACTCTGTACTACCCACGACAGCAGCCAGTGCAGTTGCACCACCCGGAGGATGAATGCAACGCAGATAATGCATAGCGCCAATACTTAAACCCACTGCAATTGCAGCCGCCAGGTAAACGTCATTAACCAGCTGATAACAACTAACACCTATGATTGCTGATATAAAATGACCACAGAGAACTGACCAGGGCTGTGATAATGGACCATGGGGTACGGCAAATAATAAAACTGCAGACGCACCCATAGAAGCAACAATGAGCGCCGCAGACAGCCCACCAACAAACTGGCTGGTGACCAGGAAAATACACCAGATACCCAGAAAACCACCAATAGTCGAAATCAGCTTATCAAGATGCCCAGTTGATGCTGGCTGAATACCCAGTAAATTGATTATTTTCATTACATTATTAAATACTAAAATCCGGTATGACTCGATATATACAATTCAGATATACCCAAATAATACTTATGACTGATATATATCAAAAAACCGTATAACCATATCGTGCTTAATTAATAAATAAATAATACAGCAAGTTAACAGCATATAGTAAAACTATTTTGAAATAGTTACAGGTGACTGATAAACAGAATCAATCAGTATCCTGTATTAAGGGCACGCAATAGAATTTTTCGATTATGAATATATCTGTATTCAATGCATAAATGGTGATTCCCATGAGATCTAATGGAGGTCATTAATCACACTCGCTAATAACCATCAACAAACCTTACTTTTTAGAGGAAAAAAATTATGCCAAAAACCTGGATTGTAGTTGCAGAAAGCAGTCGTGCAAAAATTTTTGAATTAAATAAAAAAAACACCCCCCTGAAAGAACTCCAGGATTTTATACATCCAGCATCAAAAATACATGAACAAAAAATAAGCTCAGACCTGGCCGGTGACTCACGCGTGAGTTATGGACAGGGAAGCCACAAACTGAACAGTCAAACTTCAATAAAAAAACATGAAATAAAAGCATTTGCAAAAACTATCAGTCAATATATTGAAAAAGCCAGGAACAAAGACAAGTTCCAGAAACTGATTTTAATGTCACCACCTTCATTCCTTGGCCAGTTAAGAAAACATCTAAGTGCAGAAACATTTAAGCGAATTGTGTCTCAGATAGACAAGAACCTGGTTAAACACAATACACATGAAATACAGGCTCATCTGCCATATCACTTCTAGACTTTATTGATAGATAGAACATAAATGCCCGGCCAGTCCGGGCATTTTTTTAGAATAACTTAACCTCTTTGGCCTTTTCCATTACCTCAATTGCCTCCTCCATATCAATTTTATCCGGGTTGCTGTCACTTTGATTCTGCAATAAAGAATATAACTCAGCCTGTTCGATAATTTCCTGCGTACCATCTTCATTCATAAAAAAGGCCGCCCAGGGCACAAATTTTGTAAGAGGGAAAATCTGGTTTTCCTGCGGTGAAATATCAATATTCAAACCTGAAATGTAAATTATTTTTTTACCCTTATAACTTTTATTTTTTACAATTGTTCTAAAAGTACGATCAAATTCAATCTGTGTATTTGCCTTTGCAGCATCCAGCAAGGGAGCCGAGGAAGATACGAGCCAGGGCATAACATCAAATAAATTATTTTCTAAATGACCATGACTTTCTACATCACGACTAATTTGCCTTTTGTAAAAGAAAAACTCAGGTAACAACTTGTCACCAATAACAGTTCGAGCATTCAAATCAGGGAACAACGAACAGATTTCTTTAGATGCCTTGAAATATTTTGAAGTACTGTGGGATTCCTCGCTGATAAAATGTTCATTATCAGACTCAATCAATTTATCAAGCTTCAAAAAAATGCCTTCCTCACGCTGCATATTAAGCAACTGGTTATCAATCATAATCAGGTATTGATTATCCCGGCGCTCAACCAGGATATTGTTACGGGCAAAATTATATTCACCCTGGTACCAGGAAAGCACGCCGTCAACCTTGCCACAGCTTGATGAATTTTCACCATGTTCAGTACACAGTCGACGATAAACACCAAACTCTTTAGTATCCGGGTCATAGCCAACATGACTGGCCTGAATAATAACCATATCTTTGCCATGTTCCGCATGAGGCCCGTGACGATCCGTAGCGACAACACCGCCAACACGACCATGATTAAACGGAAAGGTACCAAAATGCTTACAAATCAGAATAATCGGGTAACCCTGGCTTTCATCAGAACAAAATGCTCGCGAGGGCATTATTTTTCCCGCTTCAAAACCTTTCGATATACAGTAGTTATACAGCCGCGGAACAAAGCTGCTATAACGAAACATTCTATCTTTAAGTTTAAAATCACCCAGAATTTTACTAATATCAGTTGCAGACTTATACATAATGATTGCTATTTTCTATAATTTTTTATTTTAAAATTCAGACTGCTGCTTAAAAACAACAGCCCCTTCTAATTACTCACCAGGCTTAACGACCAGATTGACTTACCAGTTCAGGCTGGTTCTATATTTCAGGACCAACTACTTAACAGCCTTACTGGTTCAGGCTGGTTCTATATTTCAGGACCAACTACTTAACAGCCTTACTGGTTCAGGCTGGTTCTATATTTCAGGACCAAGTATGAATTCCACCTCTGCAAACCCATGCTCTTCCAGCGCTTCAATAATATCATCCCAGTCATAATCAGGAATCTGCTCTTCAATACCGGCTATCAGACCAGTAGCAAAACGATAAACTTCATGCTCTTCATAATCATCTGGAATTTTAATCAGACGTATTTTTTCTGACTGCTTACTTGGTAATATCATTAATTTATCAGACATTGCTGAACACCCTGTCAGTTTTTTTATAACCAGAGCATACATTAAATGTTTTTCACATCCCTTTCCAGTCTAACTTCAGCTATTTTTCTACTCAAAATCACCTGCCTGGCAACGGGTAGATGATAATTGAAAAACCTGTTAGTTTACTCAGGATTGATTTGAGTAGAAATGAACCTTTTAAATAACAGCCAGCCTAATCACTGTTTTATACATATGAATAGCACACAGAAAACTATGCGGATATTACTTTTAGCCATTTGCCTGGTAACCTCAATGACTGTTTTTGCCACAGACAATGCCATTGATACCAGCAAATTGCCTGATTATAGTCTGTCATATAACCCTGACCGAGACCCTTTCAAAGATGGACACGCTGCCATTGCCCTTGCCAGCAAGACCAATAGACGCATCCTGATTGAAGTCGGTGGCAGCTGGTGCAACTGGTGTCACATCATGGATCAGTTTTTGACTGATAACCCGGATATTCAAACCAGGCTGCACCAGGCATTTGTTGTATTAAAAATCAATGTCAGTGACAAAAATGATAACAGCAAGTTTTTATCATCATTTCCCAGGCCACTCGGCTACCCACATATGTATGTTGCAGAAATGAATGGAGATGTTTTACTGTCTAAAGATACTGCCGACTTTCTTGTTAATGGTCGCTATTCGAAACAGAAGTTTCTTGAGTTCATTGAACACTGGACACTGATAAAAGGCTAACACCATGAATCGTCGCAACTTCATCTCGCTAGCCACCACCATTATTGCCATGACACCGGCAAGTCTGCTAGCTGCCAGGCAAAACAAGGCAAACAATACAATAGATGAACTTGAAGAACCCTGGCAGACCCTGTCCTCGGTCATGGAACATTTATTTCCAGCCAGTGACAATTCCCCCGGTGCCAGCGATATACAGGCCGTTAATTTCTTACAAACCATACTGAACACACCTGGCGCCGACCCGGAAGAAAAGGATTTTATTTTTAAAGGTACAGGCTGGCTCAATGACATGGCCAGCAAAACATTTAAGCTGCCATTTATCCGCTTAAATAACAGAGACAAGGAATCTGTGCTGCGAAAAATCGAACAAAGCAATGCAGGTGAACGCTGGTTATCCCTGCTGCTCACCTATTTAATCGAAGCCCTGCTCAGTGACCCGGTCTACGGGGGCAATCCAGACGGAATTGGCTGGAAATGGCTGGAACACCAGCCAGGTTTCCCCAGGCCGACTATCGATAAAGTCTTTTATAAACTGGGCAATACACGTTACACAAGGACCAAGGCATGACGCTGGAATATGACGTTTGCGTCATCGGTAGCGGTGCCGGTGGTGGCCCCGTAGCTTACACCCTGGCCAACGCCGGTTACCGGGTACTGGTATTAGAGAAGGGCCCCTGGTTAACTGAAGAGGATTTCTTCAAGGATGAACAGGCCTGTTGTCGACACAGTGTTTATACACCGAACCTGGAAGATGAACGTCATGTACTGGAAGATACGGATGAAGATGGCAACTGGGTCAGTGAATCGACTTATGATTCAGGCTGGGACTTCTGGAACGGCAACGTGGTTGGCGGCTCATCCAATTTCATGAGTGGCTTCTTTTATCGCCTGAAGCCCGAGGATTTTCGCCTGCAGTCAGAATTTGGCCCCATCAAGGGTGCCAATATTACTGACTGGCCGGTTAGCTACGAGGATATGGAACCCTATTACACCAGGGCCGAAACCGAGATTGGTATCTCCGGTCATGTGACTCAACACCCGTTACAGGAACCTCGCTCCACTAAAGACTTCCCCTATCCACCAACTGAGGAACACCCGGTAGCAAAATATTTTGATCAGGCCTGCGATGATCTCGGACTCCATGCTCTTGCCACACCCAGGGCCATTTTATCCAGGCCTGATATGGGACGCCGCAGTTGTGAATATTCCGGCTATTGCGGCAGTTATGGTTGCTCATCCGGCGCCAAGGGCAGTTCACGAGCCGCATTACTAAACCGCGCCATTGCTACCGGTCAGTGTAACATTACTGCTAACGCCAAAGTTCATCGACTCATCAGCAATACCAGGGGGGAAATCGTCTCAGCAGAATATTTTGATCACGAACATAATAAACACCAGGTACGGGCGAAAATTTTTGTTGTCGCCTGCCAGGCTATCGAAACCAGTCGATTACTCCTGTCATCAATTGGCCCCAGGCATCCCAATGGCCTTGGAAATAATACCGGACAGGTTGGCAAAAACCTGCTGTTCTCTGCTGGCGGCTCAGGTACCGGTGACTTTTTATACCAGAACATGTCAGCTAAAAAAGCCGATGAATTCAGAACCCGCGGCCCATTTGTCAATCGTGGCTTACAGGACTGGTATTTTATTAATGATAAAAAACTCGGCGGACGATTCAAAGGCGGTATTATTGATTTTCTGCTCCGTCACCCCAACCCCATGCCGAAAGCCATGCCACTAAAATGGGATAACCAGGATCGACTGGTCTGGGGTGAACCACTCAAGCAACAACTTAAGGCGACATTTACCGAAGCTCAGTACCTGCGCTTTGAAGTTTTTAATGACTGGCTACCAACCGATAACTGCTTTGTCAGCCTCGACCCTAAGGTCAAAGACAAGTGGGGATCTCCAGTTGCAAAAATACGGCTTGGTTATCATGAACATGATTTAATCATTGGCCACTACCTTAGTGACCACGCAGAACGGGTCTTAAAACAGATGGGCGCAACCAGTATTCGCTCCAGCGTCAGCGGCTCTCCCCCGCAAAACCTTGTTGCGGGTGGTTGTCGTTTTGGAAACGATCCTGCAACTTCAGTTTTAAATGCCAACTGCCAGGCTCATGACGCAGACAACCTGTATGTAACCGATGGCAGCTTTATGCCCACCGGGGGCAGCGTGCCCTATACCTGGACAATCTATGCCAATTCATTTCGAGTTGCAGATAAAATTATTGAGCGTCTTAAGAGCAGTTAAGCTATTAACTGAACTGGCCTGTCCAGTTTCAACATCGACAAATGATTTTCAATGGCTTTAGTTGTCAGGCTGGTGTAATCGTTGTAATTAAAACTGATCATGCCACCGGATAATTCATACCAGGTAAAACCGCTACTCCAGCCAGGCACTTCAACCATACCCTGGGCCTTGCGCGGAAAAATATATACCCGTCCGGGCACATAAAGAATATTGTAAGGCTGTTCCAGATGATGCAATGTACGAATCATATTCCATGAAGCACTGACTGATTCATAAGCAAAACAGTCTACCGGGTATTCTTTATCGCCCCCGTTGTGTTTCCAGGCATTATCCATAACAGGCAAACCTTCTTCATCAACAATCATCTGGAAGTGCAAATGATTTACTGATGCATAAGCACCGTAACTATTGTAGCCAAAACCCACACCCGGAAACCCTGAATCAAGCTCAAGTGCCAGCTTAAAAATATAATCGTGATCTTTTTTTCTTAACACCTGTGGCTTGCAGGCAGTTTTATCGAGCACGAGCAGGCCATGCAAATCTGCAAAAGGGTATTTATTATAAAACAGGTCAATATCACGACCCATTAACTCACCCGACCAGAAACATTCACTCGCCATAAATTTTTTATTAAAATTAAACCCGTCTTCATTATAGGGTTCAGATATACCTTCATGAATAAAACGGGTGATTCGGCGAGGACGAAAAGAACGTATATGGTTAAACTGAATTTTCCATAAATCCTCTTTTCGCACTTCATTATGCCTGATTGACTCAAAACCAATGGCATGCATTTTTAAAAAAACCAGTAAATCCTCATCAACCACATCCACATCACAGCCATCTGCAAATGCCTGGCGATAGTAATCATAAAGTTCCTGGTACTGCCGTTCTAAACTGGGTTTAAATTCATCAAACATTTCTTCATGCACAGTTGCATTGGCACACACAAGGATAAAAGGCCCAAGCCCCTGCTTACTGGCTAACACATGCAAACCTTTATTGAATTCATGACTGAATTCAGCAATAGATGAAAAGGGAAATTTCATAAGGAGTTATTTACTCTATAACCAGTCATCAAGATAATAAATACGCTGGCCTTCGGATGATTTTGACGGCCCAATCACTTTTGCAGCAAAAAGCTTTTTATCTGGATCGTGTTCTTCCAGGGCGTCCACTTCTGAATCAACCAGGAATACACAGTTTTCTGCAAAACGTCCACGTGAACGTTTTGGCGCATACACCACTGCATAACGAATCTCGACAACTTTACTATCACTATCAAGAGTAATACCCTTCATATCCACTCGCTATGGGCTGGGGTTTGGATAACGCTGGTGTATGGCTTCAATCTGCTCCAGAATTTCAGCACTCAACTCCAGGGTCGCGCTATCAATATTAGATTTTAACTGCTCCATCGTCGTTGCACCAATAATATTTGAAGTAACAAACTCTCGACCATTAATATAAGCCAGCGCCATTTGCGCAGGATCCAGTCCATGCTGTTGAGCCAGGTGCACATAAGCTGCGGTCGCTGCAATGGCATTGTCATTACTGTAACGATCATAATCAGGAAACAGTGTAAGCCTGGCACCCTCAGGTTTAGCCCCATTCAGATACTTTCCTGACAGGACACCAAAACCCAGTGGAGAATAAGCCAGTAAGCCCACCTGTTCACGTATAGCAATTTCAGACAGACCAATTTCAAAGGTTCGATTCAGTAAAGAATATGGATTTTGAATACTGACCACACGGGGTAAATTTAATTTATCCGCCAGCTCTAAAAACCGCATCACACCCCAGGGTGTTTCATTAGATAAACCCACGTAACGTATCTTACCCGCCTTCACCTGATCACTTAACACCGAGAGGGTTTCTTCGATGGCAACTGAGTCTTCTTCAACATGCTTATAACCCAGCTGGCCAAAAAAATTGGTTTTCCGATCGGGCCAGTGCAACTGATAGAGATCAACATAATCAGTTTGCAAGCGCTGCAAACTGTCATTCAAAGCGGCTTCAATATTGGGTCGATCCAGGCAACGCGTTTGCTCATCACGAATATGTGGCAACCAGCCATCAGCAGGGCCTGCGACCTTGGTAGCAAGTACAATGTCATTACGTTTGCCCGATTTTTTAAGCCAGTTACCAATATAGGCTTCAGTCAATCCATAAGTAGATGCTTTAGGGGGAATAGCATAGAGTTCAGCCGTATCAATAAAATTCACACCGTTTGATACAGCATAAGCCAGTTGCTGGTGAGCATCGCGTTCAGTATTCTGCTCCCCATAGGTCATAGTACCCAAACAGGTGAGACTTACGGAGATATCTGTATTACCAAGCTGTTTATAAATCATACATGTTTGCTTTAAATCATAATTTATTGAAATCTAATATTCTAAACATACAATCTTAATGGGAATAGCTGAATAATCTACTATTATCAAATGGGGCTGTTACAGCACCAGATAATATAGTAATCGATATATTTTAGGGATGACTAATCAATATTTCCGTGTTAAATAAAGTGTCAATCATCAATCTAAATAAAGCAAACATTACACTGTATGTTATTAGCATCCTGTTATTGTTCAATTACAGAATCGCACTAGCAGAGCAGAATAATCATCAGACTGCCAGAATCGCGATTCTTTTTCCAACAGTATCTGAACAATATAGCCATATGTTTGAAAACCTCATCGATGGCATCAAATCTGTTCCTGGTTACGAGTTTATTTCATATCGTATAGATAATGAAAGCACCCCGGAACATTTAAATCAATGGCATAAACAGAATAACATTACCGGATTCATTGCACTTGGCCAGACAACATACAAACTGGTACAGTCCATAAATTCCAGGTTACCATTAATTACAGGGGGCATGGTATCCGCGCCACCTGGAATTAATGGCATCAGCCTGTCCGGTGACCCTGAAGCTTTTTTTCGTCACCTGCAATTACTCAATCCGGGTGTCAACCGTGTGTTCTATATTTACAGCAAACGTAATAATGGCTGGCTAATAGATAAAGCAAGAAAAATCAGCCAAAAATACAATATCGAATTTGTCTCACTCGAGGTAAAAGACTACAAGCAAGCAACTCTACAATACAAAATCATACTTAATTCAATCCAGCCAGTTACAGATGCTTTATGGCTGCCACTGGATAATATTGCACCTTTAAATATATTATTGCCTGAAATATTAAAAACATCCTGGGACAAACACATTACAGTTTTCTCTAACAATCTTCAACACACACGGCGAGGGACACTCTTTTCTCTTTACCCTGATCACTACAAACAGGGACGACGACTGGTTGCACTACTACAAAGAAAACTTGACAACCCGAATTCACCGGCAGTTTTGCTGGCATCGGTTGATTTAAAAATCGCCTTAAACACTCGCACTGCAGCACATCTTAATATGTCATTTAATAAAGAAATGACAGATAACTTTGATCAGCTTTATCCATCACATAAATAACAGGATAAAATCAATTATGAAACTGATCAAAAAAATTCTTGCCAACAGTTCTATCAGACACCAGTTATTTGTCATGGTCAGTACTGGCATTATCTTGATGATAACAACATCAACATTAACCAGCACCTGGATAACAAACAAACAGTTAAGTGAAATACTCCTCAATGAAGGACTCAAACATACTAACAACCTGGCGAGCAACAGCTTACTTGCACTGCTTTATTCAAGCCCGGAAAATGCTAATAACGCCATAGAAACAACATTACTTTTTAACGGAGTCGACTCAGTTGCTATTTATGACAGATCATTCAAACAATTCATACATGGCGGTAAAGATCTACTGCCAAAAGTTCTTAACCTTGGAAAAGAAGTTCATGACAAGCCAAAAATACTTTATGAAGACAGCACCCACTGGCATTTTCTGGCTCCTATTACAACCAGTAAGCACAGCAATGAAATTGACCAGCAATTATTCAAACATGAATCACAACAGGAATTAATGGGTTATGCTTACGTACTTTTAAATAAAGACGTACTGGATGAAATTAAAACAAATCTATTATTAAATAACACGGGTATTGCCTTTATTGTTTCAATCATCCTGCTTATATTGCTACACCTGATTATAAAAAGCCTCACACAACCCCTGAAATACATTTCCGAGGTCATGAAAAAAACTGAACAGGGAGAATTAGGTACCCAGGTTGATGTTCGAGGCCCAACTGAAATTCAACACATAATCAATACTTACAATCACATGATTGGCGTAATTTCTGATCGTGATGAGAAATTACGCAACCACAATATCCAGCTAGAAAAGAAAGTCACACTGGATCACTTAACAGGCATTATGAACCGTGTTGGCTTCGAAGATGCACTGGCTAATGCCTATAACGAGCCTGTAGAAAAGAACGGCAACCATATACTCTGCTTCCTGGATCTGGATCGATTTAAAATAATAAATGACAATTGCGGACATAGCGCTGGCGATGAATTACTGGTAGAAATCTGTCGGCTATTTAAAAAAACAACCCGCCAGGACACTGACATTCTTGCGCGTATCGGCGGTGATGAATTCGCCCTTATTTTAAAAAACTGCTCAATAGAAAAAGCCATCGAAATAACAAACAACATATGCCAGACTGTAAAAGATTACCAGTTCCACTGGAATAGAAAACAATACTCTATTGGCGTCAGCATCGGAGCCACTCCCATTGATAAAAACACGGGCTCATTAAAAGAAATACTGGAACGCGTAGACACGGCATGTCATATCGCCAAAGAAAATGGCCGAGGACAAGTACATGTTTATATTCCTAACAATAATGACAATATCAACATTAGCCATCAAAAAAGTGTTATCAATATAATTAAAGATGCTCTCAGTAATAATAGCTTTGAATTGTTTATACAGAAAATCGAACCTTTAAAAACTCTGGGTACACATAAAAACAGTTACGAAATACTTATACGATTAGCTGATACAGAAGGAAATTACAAAAACTCAACCAATATACTGGAAATTGCAAAACGACATAACCTGTCATCAACAATCGATAAATGGGTAATAGAAAAAACGTTTGAATTATTCCGCAGTAATTCACTGTTACAATCAGCAGATATGTGCACCATCAACATTACTGAAGACTCAATGAATGATGACGAATTTATTGATTATATTAAAAGCAATTTAGCCCGTCACAATATCACACCAGATAAAATATGTTTTGAATCCTCTGAAATATCAACCATTGGAAACCTTAACAAGGCCAAACTCTTTATAGACAAACTACATAAAACCGGCTGCCATTTCTCTATGGATAATTTTGGCGGCAGCACATTATCTTTCGAATATCTTAAACAACTGGGCGCTGATTTTCTAAAAATAGAGGGCGTCCTGATAAAAAGCTCGACTACTGACAGCGTTAGCCATGCAATGGTAAAAGCCATAAATGAAATCGCACATATTTTAAACATTAAAACAGTTGCGAGCCTGGTCGAAACCGATGCCTTACTTGATCATATTAGTGACCTTGGCTTTGATTATGCACAGGGCTTTGCTATTGATGAACCTGAATCACTCATGAATACCAAAATCAAGTAATGAAAAACAGAAAAACAATATTGCTATTTGCTCCATTTCTGCTCTTTTCGACTCAGACACTGTCTTATACATCTGATGAGACAGAAACGGTCGAACTGGTTTATGGCAATGAACAAATGGTGTCCATTGCAACCGGTGATGAACAATTACTTTATAAAGCACCCTCCATAGCCACTGTCATTACCCAGAATGAAATCGAACAGTCCAACGCCCGCTTCCTGAATGAATTACTTGAAATGGTACCCGGCCTGCATATTTCACAGGATTATTATGCAGCGGATGCCATTTATACCATGC
Source organism: Gammaproteobacteria bacterium (assembly GCA_029879605.1). Classification (GTDB taxonomy): domain Bacteria; phylum Pseudomonadota; class Gammaproteobacteria; order SZUA-229; family SZUA-229; genus JAPHQX01. Next base: position 2,588 of record JAOUQA010000008.1, on the reverse strand, counting down.
GTGGATTTTATCGTGATCCCGATGCCGGCATGTTATTACTGATCAATGGTATACCCGTTAATACGCTACAGGACGGTTCCCGGTTTTCATCCTTCAAGCTGCCCGTGAGCAATATTGCCCAGGTCGAAATTATTCGTGGTCCCGGCTCCGCCGTGTATGGTGCTGATGCCTTTGTCGGTGTTATTAATGTCATTACAAGAGACGCAACTGCAAAACCAGAATACGGATTATATGCAGGCTCTTTCCAGTCACAGGCTTACTGGTTGCACCAGGGCTTTACAAGCAATAACTGGCAATCCAGTTTTTCACTGGAATTACAGTCAACGGATGGCGATCCAGATCGCATCATTGACCAGGACCTGCAGTCATACCTGGACAGCATCACCGGCACACAGGTCTCAAGTGCTCCAGCAGTCATGAACACTGAATCAGGCATTATCAATTTCCAGTTCAATATCAATAATCGCCACTGGTATTTTAACCAGTGGTTCTGGATGAATAAGGATCAGGGTTACGGCCATGGTGTACCGGGTCTGGACACCCTGGATCCGGGCGGCAAGATTGATAGTAAAAGCAGCCTGACATCCCTGGAATACAAAAACCGGTCACTGGCAAAAAACTGGTCGCTGAATGCTCGCCTGTCTTTTCTGGATTATCGAACAGACAAAGTTCACCAATTACTACCGGCTGGAAGCGACGCACCGATTGGTCTGGATGGCAACCTGTTTACCTCTGGTATCTGGCAGCGGGATGTCAGTTTCCCGGGCGGCATGTTCGACAAAAAAATGACCACTGAACAACAGGAGCATATAGAGGTCAGCAGTTTTTATACTGGCTGGGCTCAACATAAACTCAGGCTGGCAGCCGGCTACCAGCGACAGACTTTTGAAACCACGGAATCACGTAACTACGGCCCAGGGGTACTGGACAGCGGCCAGCTCACCGCACTTAGCCAGGGCACGGATGTCACGGGTACTCCCTTTATTTATCTTCCTGATGGTACACGCTACATACGCTATGCCTCAGTTCAGGATGAATGGGATTTCATCACCGACTGGACTCTCACCGCCGGTATTCGCTATGACAATTATTCAGATTTTGGTGATACGACTAATCCTCGGCTTGCCCTGGTCTGGCAAACCGATTATGACCTGACTACCAAACTGCTCTATGGCAGAGCCTTCAGGGCTCCGGTGTATGAAGAACTGAGTTTACAGAACCAGCTTGGGTTTACCGGCAACCCGGATCTAAAGCCTGAAACCATAGACACCCTGGAACTGGCATTTGATTATCGCCCATCCCCAGAATTCAGGGGCATTTTCAGCCTGTTTAGCTATAGCGCCAAAGACCTGATTAGCAGTGTCGAGGATATTTCTATTGCCAATACCTACACCTATGAAAACACCGGGGAACAGACAGGGCACGGTATTGAAGTGGAAACTTACTGGCAGGTAACAAACGGCCTGTCTATCAGTGGTAATTACAGCTGGCAATATAACACCATCAATAATTCAGAACTGGAAGCGGTCAATGCACCCACTAAACAGGTTTACCTGGGGCTCAACTGGAAACCCGGTCATTTCTGGAAACTGTTTACAGAGCTGCATTTTATCGATAAAAGCCCGAGGGATATTACTGACCCAAGAAATGATATTGGCTGTCAACTTCGACTGGATAGCCGCCTGGTATATCGAAACCACTATAACAACTGGGAGTTCTCATTAAGTATCCGTAACCTGCTAGATGAGGATATCAGGGAACCCAGCCTGGGTAATAACAGCATAACCGGTGGTGCAGCCCTGCCCAATGATATTCCCATGGAAGGCCGGAAAGCACTGATTGAACTCAGATACTACCCATAGGCAAATACGTACGAATTTCATGACAATTCTCACAGAAATAACATGGTAAACAGGCATCGATAACCTATAATTATTGTTCAAGAATCCAGCAAAAAACCGTTTCACCCAGGTCCATAAGCCTGTATCCCACAGGTATCAAATGATAAATCCCTAAAAATGTTTTTAAACTTGATATCAGCAGGCAAGCTAGATGTGTAATAGATTGTTTTTAAAGTATATTTTTACCCTGTGTATCACGCTAGGTACTATTGCTATTGCCCAGGCAAATCAAAATGGAATCCCGGGCTACTCGACGAGCGAAACTGGCAGCAGTTCCTGTCATGCCTGCCATACACCTCCCAGTAGCGCACCGACTAATACCCTGACCATTACCGGTAACCAGACTGTACTCACGGGTTCCATTAATAGCTACACCATCAATCTGATAGCGCCTTATACCCAGGATGTCAGCCATGGCGGCTACAACCTGTCAGCCAGCAACGGCATACTCAGTGCAGTGGATACCGAAAGCCAGATCTTCAACAATGAACTGGTACATAGCAACCGCAAAGCCACTACCGATACTGGTAGTAGCTACAATGTGAGCTGGACTTTTAACTGGCAGGCACCAGCTGTAGCAAGCACCAGTACATTTTATGCCTGTGGCCTGCCTGTCAATGGTGATGGTCAAGCTATTGTCACAGGTGGCCATGGTGGTGGTGGTGGTGGTGGCAAGTGGGGCCAATC